>CAZNWX010000013.1:0-17918 GCA_964576415.1 uncultured Magnetovibrio sp.
AAATGCACCTTCTGTTCGGACAAGATCGATTTCGGGAGCGCCAATAGCCTGACGCCCGGCGTCGACCCGGACGCGACACCGGCCTGCGTCAATTCATGCATCGCCGACGCCTTGCACTTCGGCGATGTCGATGACCCCGGAAGTAACGTATCGCAATTGTTGGCCGAGAACGCCACGTTCCGCATGCACGAAGAACTCGAGACGGACGCTAATTTTCACTATATCTGGGCAACCAAGGCCAAGGAGGGCCTGGCCGCCCGGGAAATGTCTGACCTCCCGGCCCGGGGCGTCGGCGGTGTCGGCGCCGCCGCTCCTTGGCTGCAGCAGCATTGGGACTGGCGGGCCGCCGGGAACTTCATCGGTGGCGGCACCGGATCGGGGCTGATGATTGCGGCGGCGGCCATGGGGCTCGATGGCGCGCCGGTTGGCGTCTGGCCGATGATCGCCATGGCCTTCGTGGCCACCGGTTTGTTCCTGGTGTTCCTTGAGACGGGCCGTCCGCTGCGCGCGCCCTTGAACGTGTTTTTTCATCCGCAGACCTCATGGATGACGCGCGAGGCCATGGCCGGCGCGGTGCTGTTCCCGGTCGGCGGTTTGGCTTGGCTGTTGGGATCGGCGGAAATCCTGTCATTGGCCGGGTTGGCCGGTGTCCTGTACCTCTACTGCCAGGCCCGCATCCTGACCGAGGCCAAGGGTATCCCCGCCTGGCGCCATCCGGCGGGCGTCCCGGTGATGATGTCGAGCGGCCTGGCCGAAGGGCTTGGCGTCTATCTCATCGCCGGACCGGGTTTGGGACAGCCCGAAACCACCCTGCAAGCGGCGATCTCGGCAATGCTCGGGGTGTTGGCGATCCGCGCCCTTGCCTGGCACCGTTATGTGGCCGCCATGATCGGGGCGGCGCCGGCGGAGACGAATAAGGCCCTGGATGCCGTGCACGGCCCTTTGCAATACGGCGGAAACTTGTTCGCCATGACATTGTGCGCAATCATGCTGATCTGGCCTGACCTGGACGGACCGACCATGGGGATCGGTGTGATCGTCGTGGTGTCTGGCTGGCTGTATAAATTCTCGCTGATCACTCAGGTGGCCTACAATCAAGGCTTCCAACTGGTGCGCACCCCGGACAAGGGCGGCGGACCGGGACCCGGTGCGAAGCCGGGATGGGAAACGCCATCGTGACGCAGGCAGAGTTCCGGCGGCGGATCTGACATGGGAAAGGACGAACCATGAGCAACGACACCCACGACGGCTACATGTACGCCCGCGAGGCGGAGACCATGCCCAGGGATCAATTGGAGGCCCTGCAGCTGGATCGGCTGAAAATGACAGTTCGCCACGCCCATGAGAACGTTGGGTTTTATCAGCAGAGCTTTGCCGGCGCCGGGGTGATCCCCGACGATCTGCAGACCCTGGAGGACCTTGAGAAGTTTCCTTTCACGGCGAAGAACGACCTGCGCGACAACTACCCGTTCAACCTGTTCGCCGTGCCGCGCGAGGACGTGGTCCGGGTTCATGCGTCATCGGGAACCACCGGCAAGCCGACGGTGGTCGGCTACACCCAGGACGACCTCGACACCTGGACCGAGATCATGGCGCGGACCCTGGCTTGCGCTGGCGTGCGGCCGGGCGACTTGGTCCACAACGCCTACGGCTACGGGCTGTTTACCGGCGGGCTTGGGGCCCACTACGGGGCGGAGCGCCTGGGTTGTTCGGTTGTCCCCGTGTCCGGGGGGTTCACGGAACGCCAGATCGTGCTCATGGAGGATTTTGGTGCCCGCGTCCTGTGCGCGACGCCGTCCTACGCCCTGAACATCGCCGAAGTTGCCGAACGCGAGGGCGTCAACCTGAAGGATGGCCCCTTGGCCATTGCCATCTGCGGGGCTGAGCCTTGGACCGATGAAATGCGCCGAGCACTTGATGACCGGCTCGGAATTCGGGCTGTCGATATCTACGGCCTGTCGGAAATCATCGGTCCCGGTGTTGCCGCCGAATGCTTCGAACTCCGCAACGGCCTGCATATCTGGGAGGATATTTTCTACGTGGAAACCATCGATCCGGACACGGACCGGGTCCTGCGCGACGGCGAGCCCGGGGAAATGGTGATCACCACCTTGTCCAAGTGGGCCCAGCCGATGATCCGTTACCGGACCCGAGATATCACGCGCATCGAACGCGCGCCATGCGCCTGCGGGCGCACCCACGGCCGGATCATGCGGATCACCGGACGTAATGACGACATGCTAATTATCCGCGGCGTAAATCTTTATCCGTCCCATGTGGAAGCCGTCCTGCTGGGCCGCGACCGTATCGCACCCCATTACCAGCTGATCGTCGCGCGCGAAGGTTCAATGGACACCTTGGCCGTTGACGTGGAAGCTAGCCCCGGCGTGTCGGAAGGCGATTTCGACGCCATCGCGGCAGATGTGCGGGATGCCTTGAAAACCCATGTCGGCGTGACCTGTTCGGTCAATGTGAAGGCGTCCGGAAAAGTGCCGCGTTCGGAAGGCAAGGCCGTCCGCGTCCGTGATCTCCGGCCGAAGGGATGAACGGCCGTCTCCGGTATCGATATTCGGAACCGGCATAGGAAAAGATCGATTTGGAATTTTTCATCATACCACTGGCACGTTAGGGTTAGCCGGCGGGCAGATGAGGATGCCGGCGGCCGGTCGGTGCGGACGGACGCGGGTCCGCGTCTTGCCCGCATGGGCTCGGAAAACAACGTGAATGACAAGAAGAGGGCTCGATCCATGGACCAGATAAATGTTGGCGTCATCGGTACCGGGTGGTGCGGTGGCATTCGTGCGAACACGTGTGCGAACAGCCCGTTCGTCAATGAGCTGCATATCGCCGAAATCAACGAAGACCGCCTTGCTGAGGTGAAGGCGGAGACCAATCCGGTTTCCGCGGTCAGCGATTATCAGGCGATTTTGAAGAACAACGACGTCGACGCGATCATCATTTCCGCGACCCCCGAAGTGACCCATTATCCCATGGCCAAGGAGGGCCTACGGGCGGGCAAGCATGTGTTTCTTGAAAAGCCCCTGGCGCTGACCTTGGCGGAAGCTGACGAATTGGTGAAGCTGGCCCGAGACAACAACGTGAAGTTCACGATCGGCTATTCCCAGCGCTTCAATCCCAAATACGCCTACGTGAAACAATGCATCGAGGACGGAACCCTGGGCACCCCCGTGAGCGCGCTGGTTAGCCGCCATATCACCCGCAACCTGGGCCGCAAGATCGGTGGCCGGATCAAGCTGTCGCCGGCGGCCATGGAGGCGACGCACGATTTGGATTTCGTATTGTGGTGCCTGGAACCGGCGAAGCCCATCCGCATCTATTCGCAGGTGGTCAACAAGGTCATGCGCCCCGACTACGGGGTCGAGGATTGCCAGTGGATCATGATCACCATGGACGACGGCACCGTGTTGACCGTCGGCGCCGGCTGGATCTTGCCGCCGGCCTATCCGAACTTCTCCGCCACCACCATCGAGTTTGTGGGCTCCGAGGGGGCGTTACTGATCGACGACACGCACCGTGACGTGATCAAGTCGACCATGTCCGACGGGATCGTCTTCCCGATGTCGACCATGCCCGGTGAGCAGGTCAGCCATGTCTACGCCGGCCCCATGGATGCCGAAACGATCCACTTCCTGGATGCCTGTGCTCGCGACAAACCGGTTCTGGTGACGCCGGAGCAGGCCCGTCAGGTGATGGAGGTCTACATCGCCGCCGATCTTTCGGCAGAACGCAATGAGCCGGTGCCGTTGCCCTTGAACGGTGACCCGGCTTCGCTCGGGGCATTGGCCTAAAGAACGACGCCAAGGACCCTGGCGTCAGGATGGAAAGCCACCGATGCCGGACGAGCCCTTTCCCGAAGTCGGGCGATGCTTGCATCTCGAGCACGTGAATTTCGAGCTCGACGGGCATGATCTGGCGACCGACTTTTTCATTGTGGGGTCGGGGTTCACCTGTGATCCGTACAAGCGCGCCGATGACACAAACATAGGCGTCAACGTCGGACTGCTGCAGTTTCATCTGCCGCGGCGCGGCAATCGGACGCCGCCCCTTCTCGGCCTCGTCGGTCTGGTGGTGCTGGATCTGGAAGGGCAGCCGGGAGCCGTTGTCAGCGTCGGCGCACATCAATCCCTGCGCTATCGTGACCGCGCGCTCGAGAGTTTTGAAACGCACAGTTTCCATGTCGCTATCTATACGACAGACTACAATGCCCTGCGCCGGACCCTCAAGGATCAGGACGCGTTCATGGGCGATGCCTTGAACCAGACGTTCTTTTTCAACCGTCTGTTCGATCCGGACAGCGGTGAGACGCTGATCCCGTTCAGCATGAGATGCGGGGGCTGTTTCATTCAGATTTCATAAGGCTTTTGGTCAACCGTGGGCCCGTGTATGCGGAACCGTTTTCCGATCAGGCGTCGATCATGGCAGCCTAAGCGAGCGCCTCGGCCTCAATACCAGCCGAAACAAGGAAGAATAACCATGAGCGATACCTTCGAGATCAATGCTGGCGGCTATCAGGGGCCGAATTCCATTCATACTCGGGCCATGCATATCTTCGGGCGCGCCGTCGACGAGGCGCTGGACGGTGACGTTGCATTCAGTTTCCAGGAAAGCGTCATCGACACAGGCCACATGGCCGCCGACCTACTGACCATGGTCGAGAGCGGTGAACTGACCATGTGCTATTTTTCGACCAGCTACCTGGCGGATCGGGTGGCGGAGTTTGCGCTCCTGGATCTGCCTTTCACCTTCACCGACCGCAACGCGACCTATGCCGTTCTCGACGGCAATCTTGGTCAGCATCTGGCCGGGCTTCTGGAAGAAAACACCGGATATAAGCTCCTGGATTTCTGGGACAACGGGTTCCGTCATCTGACCAACGGGCGCCATCCCATCCGCCAGCCCGGCGATTGCAAGGGCATGACGATCCGGACCCTGTTCAGCGAGTTGCACGGCCAGGTGTTCCGCAAGCTCGGCTTCAAGCCAAAGGCCCTCGACGTTAAGGACCTGCAGGAAGGCGTCCGCTCGGGGGCCATCGTCGCTCAGGAGAACCCGCTCACCAACACCTTCAATTTCGGTATTCACGAGCACCATCCGTATATCACCCTGTCGTCGCACTTTTTCGGCGCGGCGGCTCTGCTGTGCAACCGCGCCGCCTTCGACAACTGGAGCGACACGCAGCGCGCCGCGGTGCGTCAGGCGGCCCAGAAGGCGACGGCCGCGCAGCGTTCCATGGCGACAGTCGAGGATTCGGCGATGATGAGCAAGCTATCCGAGACCGACGTGCAGATTGTGAAGCTCACGGAGTCCGAGCGTGGCGCGTTCGCCGCGGTCGTTGCGCCCATCGTCGAGGCGCAGCGCAAGATATTCGGCAACAAACTGTTCGCCATGCTACGCTGAGGCGCGGCGGCAGACCTCGGGCCTAGCCGAGGCCGGTAAATTGCGACGACGCCGTATCCCCGGCCATTTCCGCCACCGACGCCTTCAAAGTGTCGACGAATTCCTGAGCGATTTGTGACCGGGTGACGCCCGAGGGAAACAGCAAGCCGTATTCGAACCGCACCGCCGGTTCGAACCGCTTGATGGCGATACGGTCGGCGAAAGTTTGTGCGACGAAGGGATGGACCAGGGAAACCCCGATGCCGATCGCCACCATGTTGCAGACGGTGACCGTCGATTGCGCCTCGACCCCGATTTTGCGGCGAATGCCAAGGCGCCCGAAAACCTCATCCGTGCGGTACCGGAACATGGTCCCCGGTTCCAGGGAGATGAATTGCTCGTCGGCCAGGTCCTGGGCCTTGACGACGCGCTTCTTCACCAAGCGGTGGTTTTTTGGCATGATGAACACCGCGTCCATGCCGCTGAGGGGCTCTGTATCGATGGATTCATGCTCGATAGGCAGGGTGGCCAGGCCGAAATCGTACTTGGCGCTGGCGACGCCCTGTTCGACGCCGTGGCGGCTGCCTGAATCGACGGAGACCTTGATTTGCTTAAAGCGCGATTTGATGTCGGCGATGGTCCGGGGCAGCAAGCCGTAGCCCAACGCCGGCATGGCCACGATGCGCACGGTGCCGGTGCCCAGGGTCGTAATGTCTCGGGCCGTGGCCTTGATCTGGTCGACGCCGGCCAGGACTTTCTCTGCCACGGCGTAGAAATGCTGTCCCTCGGGGGTGATCAGCAATCGGCCGTGACGCCGGTCGAAGAGGCTGAACCCCAGTTCTTCCTCAAGCTGCGAAATTAGCCGGCTGACCGCCGATTGCGTTAGGCCGATCAGTTCGCCGGCGTGTGTCGTGGTGCCGCGCGCCATGACCGCGCGCATGGCTTCCAGTTGCCGTAGTTTCACATGTCGCTCCCCAACCGGCATTTGCCAGTTTATAGCGATATTTTACAGTATTCATAAAGATCATACTATGAGCAAAACACGGGCCTTTCGTTCATGCGTAAATGGCGCCGCCGGCGCCGCGTGTCAGTCGGCGGCGTCCTGGGCCTTGGCGTTCCACCAGGTGGAGCGCATGTACTGGAGGTAGTCCTCGACGTCCACCTTCTTCGAATTGCGGATCAGGTTGACCTGTTCCGTGGCCTCGATATCCACCTGCAGCCCGTCCGTGAATCGGTTCCAGAAATTGAAGAAACCCGACACCATGGTGATCTCCACGATCTGGGCTTCATTGAAGTGTTGTTTCAATTCCTTCATGACCTGCGGGTTTTCCCGGTAGGTCCGAAGGGTCAGGCATTCGGCCCAGGCGATGGCCGCCTTTTCTTCGGCCGTGAACTGGTCGGAATTTTGAAAGTCTCCTTCCAAGGCCTCGATCTGTTCGTCGGAATACCCGACCGCGTGTCCGAGCTGCGTGTTGTGGCCAATGCAATAATCGCATCCGTTGAGCATCGAGGTCTTGAGGATGGCGAGGGCCTTGATGTGGATGCGGAGATTGCCGGTGACCTCCTCGCGGAGCGTCGGGATCATGAAGCCGAGAAGGGGCTGGGCGATTTTCGGTGAGTGGGCGGCCACCCTGAGCGCGTTCGCCACGCGCCCCATCATCCGGGTGCAGTACTTGAAGAAGTTGGCCTGTTCCAGCGTGGCGTGTTCATCCGTGACGATGGGGATCAATGACATGGGGGGCTCCTGTCCAAATAAGTCTTGATGTTGGGTCGGCGGGATACGGTGGGCCTCACCATAGCCCGCCGGCGCGCCGACGTCATATTCGGAAAAGACATGGTGGTAACACATTTACGAATTTTCAGGGGGCCGACATTTCCTCTACGATTTACTCCCCAAAACGTAAGGAGGCATGGGCATGGATAACGGCATTTGGGCGACCTGGTACGACCTGGGCGATGGTGCGCACGAGGACTATTTCGATTGGCTGCACGGCACGCACCTGCCCGAGATCATGACCCGTCCGGGCGTCGCCTGGGCTGCCCACTATGAGATCACGGGCGGCGGCGCGCGTATGGATCTGATCCATGACCGCCTGAACCGCCCCGACGACGCCGACATCGGCACCGGCAGCGATTATCTGGTTCTGATCGGGGCGACGTCGCCGCACGTTTTCTTTGATCCGCGCATTGACGAATGGGAAGCTGGGCTTGGTGATCCGGCCCGCGCCATGATGGCCTGCCGTGTTGGACAGAGGACCTGCTTCTTCGTCGAGGAAGAGCATGTCACCGGGCTGGAAAGTGACGCCCGGCCGTCGGGCTCGACGCCCGGTCCGGCCATCCAGATGGGCAGCTTCCGGACCGCGACCCTGGATGACGAGTTCGATCTGGCCGCCTGGTACGCCCAATACCGGCTGCCAGCCATGTCACGCATGCCCGGGTGCATCGCCACCCGCAAGCTGGTCTCCCTGGCGGGGTGGGCGAAGCATTCCATCTTGTATGAATTCACGTCCCTGGAGGCACGCCAAGAACATTTCCAAAATCACGAATCCCTGGCGCTCGATGATACGGTGTGGACCAACAAAATCATCTCCTACACGGTGCACGCGCCGGGCTCGCCCAGTGTCGGCCGGCGGATCTGGCCCGCCTCATAGGCAAGCGTGTCGCCGCTCGCGTCTCAAACCGGGACCGCCGGCCTTCGCCGAACCCGGCAAAGAAAAAGGGCGCTCCGAAGGGCGCCCTGAGTGTTTGTCTGTGATTTCGGCATTACTTGCCGGCCAGGCTCTTGACCAGATCCTTGTAGGCGGCATTCTGCTTCGGGCGCATCATTTCGTATTTCTCACCGGGGATGTAATCGGTGATCTCGCCGATGGCCTTGATCAGACGCTTGTAGGTTTTGTCGCCCTGGATGTCGCCCATGGCTTTGCGCAGTTTCGCCAGGCGATCCGCGGGAATGCCCTTGGGGGCCATCAGGATGCGGTTCATAAGGCCGAGGCCCTCAGAGTAGCCGAGTTCCTTGAAGGTCGGCGCGCCCGGGAAGGACGTTTTCGCGCCGGCGCTGATCAGCACCCGCACGTTTTCCTTCTGGCCCAGGATCGTCGATTTGAATTGCATGGTGAAGTCCGCTTCGCCGGCCAGGAAACCACGCATGGACGGTCCGCCGCCCTTGTAGGGCACCATGGTGATTTTACCGGCGAGGCCGGCTTCCTTGAATAGTTGCAGGGCCGGTGTATGCGTGGCGCCCCAGTTGCCCGAATGGGCAAACTTCAGCTTGCCGGGGTTCTTGTTTACGTAGCCGACTAGGTCGGCCCACTTTTTGAACGGGCTGGCGGCCTTAACGATAACCGAGAATTGGCCCGAGTTCAGATGAGCAACGGTGACGAAGTCCTTGTTCGTGTCATAGGGCAACTTCTTCACGTGCTGCTGCAACTGGTCGAAATAGTTATGCGTGAACAGCAGCGTATAGCCGTCCGCCTTGGCTTTCACAGCGGCTGAGGTGCCGACCTGACCCGAGGCCCCGGGCATCAGCTTAACGATCATGGCGTTGCCCAGATATTGCGGAATGATGCTGGTGAACACCCGTGCGTTGCGGTCATGCGATCCACCCGCGCCCACCGGCAGGATGACGGTGATAGGTTTTTCTGGATAGTCGGCCTTCGCGGCGCCGGCGCCCAATCCAAGGGCAAGTGCTGCCCCCATGAAACTGAGTACGGTTCTTCGACACATCATCGTGAAATCTCCCTAAATCCCTGTTGATACGAACGATTTGCTCCGTGTTTTAGTCTTATCATAAAGTTTATGTGAATTAGATTATGAAAGAAAATTCAGATTTTACCTTACTCTATGACTTTTTCTCATTATGCAGGCCGCCCCAGGCCTGATTGCGCAGCCGCGTACTGCGCCGCCATAGAAGGAAGGCGATGATGGGTGTGCCCAGAATAATGCCCAGCGTGATGGGGCGTTCGATGGCGATGTAGCCCAGGATATCTCCCTGCGCCAAGGTCACGGTCTGGCCGAAGGAATACTCCAATATGGGCCCTAATATGAACCCCATGGCCAAAGGCGTGACGTCGAAATGCAGCTTCTTCGCCAAGTAGCCGAGCGCGCCGAAGATCACCAGGATGGCCAGGTCGAAGGGCTGGCCGCGGAATACCCAGGTGCCCGCAAAGGCGAATACCAGGGTAAGCGGCAGCAGCAACGATTTGCGGATGGTGACGATCTTGGCGAACAGGGGAATGCAGAAGTACCCGATGAATAAGAACAAGATATTGGCCAGCACCATGGCGATGAGAATGGCGAAGACCAGCGAGCCCTGTTCTTCCATGAGCATGGGGCCCGGCCGCATACCCTGGGCGATGAACGCGCCGACCAGGATCACCGTCAGGTTGTCGCCGGGGATGCCCAGGGTCAGCAGCGGCACCAGGGTTGGGCCGTTGACGGCATTGTTGGCGGCTTCCGCCGCGGCCACGCCTTCCAGCTTGCCCTTGCCGAATTCCTCGGGCGTTGGCGAGGCATTTTTCGCCGCTGCGTATCCCATGAAAGCGGCGACGACCTGACCAACGCCGGGTATCATGCCGATGGACGTGCCGATCGCCGTGGAGCGCAGAATAGTGCGGCCGCAGGCCTTGAACTCGGCCCACTTCAGGCGTTCACCGGTGATCTTCAGATCGGCGGCATTGATGATTTGCGATGCCTTGCGTTCGATTCCGGCGAAGATCTCGGGCAAAGCGAACAGGCCGATCAGCATTGGCAACAGGGGAATCCCCGATTCGATTGACGTCATCCCAAAGGAGAACCGCGAAAGGGCGGCGATGGGATCCTGCCCGATCATCGCCAGGAACAGACCCAGCGCCAGCATCAACAGGCCTTTCACGAAGACACCACCGGACGTGGCCGCGATGACGATCAGTGCCAGGAAGAGAACCGCAGCTAGCTCGGGCGGGCCCATCATCAGCGCGATCACGGCAATGGGACCGATCAGCGCAATGGTGATGATGTCACTGGCCAAATCGCCGCTTACCGAGGAGAACAGCGCGACTTCGAGCGCCTTGCGGGCCTGGCCTTTCTTGGTCAGCGCCGGGCCGTCGAAGGTTGTCGCGACTGCCGCGCCGGTGCCCGGCATGGAGACAAGAATAGCCGGGATGGACCCACCGTAGATTCCGCCCTTGTAGACGCCGATCAGGAAGGGAATGCCCAACAGCGGATCGAGAAAGAAAGAGATGGGAAGCAAAATGGCCATGGCCATGAGGGTCGTGAAGCCCGGCAGGGCGCCCACAAACATCCCTAGGAACAATCCGACGGAGATGTAGATGAAGGTGTCCAGCCGCAGCGCCAGTCCAATCCCGTCGACGAATGATTCAAACATGTGCGCGCGTTCCTAGATCAGCGACCAATGGGTCAGCGGGTAGATGTCGATGGGGAAGGGCGGCAGTTCCGTGAGCAGAACCCGGCGGAAGACGAAAAACATCGCCATGGGGATTAGAATACTGATCAGGGCGGTAAGGAGGTAGTTCCGGTTGCCGTAGTAGGTCGATAGAACGGCGATCATGAGAGCGCTGCCGACCACGAAACCGATATTCACCATCAGGAATACATAGCCCGCCATGACGGTCAGGGTGATGCCGACGTTAACCAGGGCTTCACCGTCCAGGTCTCGAAGTTCGTTCCGCTGGTTCAGGCCGAAGCTCTTGAAGAACAACCAAATACCCAGGACCAGAAAGCAGCCCGCAACTAGTTTGGGAAACAGCTCCGGTGACAGGGACTGGCTGCCGGGCATGACGATCAGGGGCTTGTCGATCTGCATCGGGATTATCACATAGAGGAGGATGGCGAACAAAATCGAGACGATCGCCGCCACCGTATTGAAGTTGAACCGGCGCTCCGCGGGCGGGCCTTCTTCGGAAATATCCGACGATGCATTCATGAAATGTCGCCTCCCGGTCGCGATAATAGGAATATCGTCGTATGAATAAAAATGCGAAAATCGTTTATCAATATGAGAAATTCGAATTCCTCGATTGTACCGTTATCAGGTTATCATTAATGAAGACTGGATCGAATTATCTTCGAAATATTTTGTAATATACCATGAATATCAATGAGTTATTTTATCTTTTTCGGGATGTGGAGGTGCGGTCGTGAGTGCGTTGGCGGTGGGTGTGATCGGTCTCGGCGTGCTCGGTTCGGCCGTTGCCGAGGTTCTGCTCCGCAATGGTTTTCCTGTTGTGGGATGTGATCCGGACGATACCAAATTGGCGCCTTTGCGGGATATGGGGCTGGTCGGCGCGGCCTCCCCAAGCGCCACCTTGGCCGCCGCCGGCACGGTAATCACCTGCCTGCCCAACGCCGCCGCCCTAGATGCCGTCGTCAACGGGAAAGGGGGGGTGGCGGCCGCCGGCGCCACGGACACCGTGATCCTAGAAATCAGCACCTTGGCGGTGGACGACAAACTCGCGGTGCGGGACCAACTGGCCGGGCACGGCATTACGATGATGGATTGCCCGGTCAGCGGCAACCGTATCATGGCCCTGAACGGCGAACTGACGGCCTTCTGCAGCGGCGACGCATCGGATTTCGATATCGTGAGGCCGGTTCTCCAGGGGTTTTGCCGCGCGGCTCATTACGTCGGACCGTTCGGCGACGGCATGAAGATGAAGATTTGCGGCAATATTCTCAACCTGGTCCACAATTCCGCCGCCGCCGAGGTCATGATCCTGGGCATGAAATCCGGTTTGGATCCGAAGGTCATCCACAAAGTGATTTCTGGCTCGGGATCGTCATCGCGGATGTTCGACGTGCGCGGCAAGCTGATGGCCGACAACGATTACGGTCGTGAAGGCATGAATTTTTCAATTCCCATCAAGGACGCGCGGATCATTTCGGATCATGCCGCGAAAATGCTTTGCCCGACCCCCATCTACCAAGCCGCGTTGCAACCCTACTACGCGGCGGTTGCACAGGGATACGCCGACCTCGATGCGTCGGCGGTCCTGAAGGCGTTGGAGAACGCCGCCAATTTCGAGAGGGATGCCGAGTAGTCATGGAAGCGACGGATTTTGATCAACGGGCATTCCGCAACGCGCTCGGCAGGTTCGCGACCGGGGTGACGGTGATCACCACAGTCGGTCCATCGGACAAGCCCGAGGGGATGACTGCGAATTCTTTTTCCGGATTGTCGTTGGAGCCGCCTTTGGTGCAATGGTGTATCGGCAAATCCGCCCCGACCCATGATATTTTTGCCGGCGCCAATCACTTCGTGATCAATATCCTGCGGGCCGATCATAAGCATTTGTCGAACCAGTTCGCGACCCCCGCCGAGGACAAGTTCGTTGGCGTTGATTGGCGCCCGGGGTTGGGAGGATGCCCGATCGTCGGTGAGCCTCTGGCGCTGTTCGAATGCCGTAACGCGGCCCAGTACCCCGCTGGCGATCACACGATCCTGATCGGCGCCGTCGAGCGCTTCGAATACAAGGAAGGCGATCCACTGCTGTTCAGTTCGGGGAAGTACGCCTTGGCGGCGCCGTACGCCGATAGCCAGACCGCCGATCTGAATGCGGACAAGTTCGCGGATCTGATGATCGTGTCGTGAGCTCACGATCATTTGGACGTCACAACGTACAACATCAAGGAGATCGAATGATGGTTGCCTATTGGGTTGCCCGCGCAAGAATCAACGACCCGGTTGAGTACAAGAAATACACCGACCTGGTACCGGATATCATCGCCGAATACGGCGGAAAGGTTCTGGCCCGGGGCGGTGATTACGACACTTTGGAAGGGCCGGAAACCTTCGAGCGGTTTATCGTTATCGAGTTCCCGTCCATGCAGGCGGCATGCGACTGCCATGCCTCCGATGCCTATCAAAACGCCCGGAAATTCAGGCTGAACGGCGTCGGAGAGAACGAGTTGACTATCGTCTCGGCGTGGGACGCAACGCCCCGGTAGCGGGGCGCTTGGCCATCTAGGACGGTCATATCGGTTTAATTTAACTATTCTGAAAAATCATACTGTTTAGCCAAATTTGAATTTTCCAACATACAATAATTAACCTTATGATCGGCAAAATGGTGGCGGATTGACGTCTTGAAATCGGCCCTGGAAAGCCAATAAGAGGTGACGAAAATGGATCTCGGATTTTTCACAATGCCCATTCATCCGCCGGGTCGTAAACTCGCGGAAACTCTCAAGGAAGATCGGGAATTTGCGGTCTTTGCAGACGAGTTGGGTTTCGTGGAAGGCCTGTTTGGCGAGCATATCACCGACGCCGCAGAGACCATTACATCGAGCCTCATTTTTATTTCCTGGACCCTGCAGGAAACCAAGAACATCAAGCTGGGGACCGGCACGGTGAACATGCCGAACCATCATCCGGCGATGGTCGCCGCCGAGGTGGCGATGGTCGATCACATGGCGGAAGGTCGGTTCCTGTTCGGCATCAGCCCGGGCGGGCTTCTGTCCGACGCCGAGGTGTTCGGCAATTTCGACAACGACCGGACGGAGATGTTTGTCGAAGCCATCAATCATGTACTTGCCATCTGGGAGGGCGAAGCACCGTACAATCTCAAGGGCAAGTACTGGAATATCTCGACCGAGCGTACGATGATTGAATCCCTGGGACAGGGCTTCATTTCCAAACCCTACCAGAAGCCGCATCCGCCGATCGTCGTGACGGCCGTGGCGCCGTTCTCGAAGGGTGTCACCGCGGCCGCCGAACGCGGTTGGGATCCCATTTCCGCGAACTTCCTGCAGCCCCAATGGGTGGCATCGCACTGGCCGCGTTACGTGGAAGGCTGCGAGACCGCCGGGCGCAAGGCGGACCCGAAGAACTGGCGGGTCGCCAAGAGCATATTCGTCGCCGACGACGACAAGGTCGCCGAGGAATACGCGACCGTCGAAGGCGGGCCCTACCAATTCTACTACAATTCCTTGTTCACCAAGCTGAAGATGGGTGGTCGGGCGAACCTGTTCAAAACCGAACGCGACCAGCCCGACGAAGACCTCAACGTGCCGACCATTGTCGATCAACTGGTGATCCGGGGCTCCGTCAACAAGGTCGTCGACGATATCCTCGCGTTCCGCGAGACGGTTGGGGATTTCGGGACGCTGCTTTATGCGGGTCACGATTGGCAGGACAAGGACCTGGCGCGCCGGTCCATGGAACTGATGGCCAACGAGGTGTTGCCGCGTGTGAACGAGGCGATTAAGGGATCCGAACAAGCCGCTCAGTAGGAGAAGGTGCTGACTGGGGTGTAATCGACCGCGAGATCAAGAGTAAGGAATTCCAAGAAGATGTTGAATGCCGCTGTGATTGGCCTCGGGTGGTGGGGCCGTTACATCCTCAATTCGCTGTCTGTGAGTGAGGAAATCAAGCTGACCTGGGCCATCGACGTTAATATCGACGCGGCGCAGGACTTGGTGGAGAAGTACTCTGACGCCACTTTCTCCGCCGATATGCAGGACGTCCTAGATGACGTGGCCGTCAATTTCGTCATCCTGGCGACGCCGCACTCTATGCACGAAGAGCAGGTCATCCGCGTTGCTGCTGCCGGCAAGCACGTGTTCTGCGAGAAGCCGCTATGTCTGACTGGCGCAAGTGCGGCGCGGGCCATTGAGGCCTGCGAGGATGCGGGCGTGAAGCTCGCCGTCGGTCATGAACGACGCTTCGAGCCGGCTATGTTGGAGATCGAACGCATGGTGAAGGCTGGTGAACTGGGCACAATCATGCACGCCGAGTCCAACTTCTCCCATGACAAGCTGGCCAACGTTCCGGCGGGCGATTGGCGGACCAAGGCGAAAGATGCCCCTGCCGCCGGAATGACTGGCATGGGTATCCATCTGACTGATGCCTACATCAACATGTTTGGCCCAGTGGACGAGGTGTTCGCCATGACGACCCAACGTATTCTTGACTGGGAACATGGTGACGTCATCGGCGTGCAACTCCGGATGAAAAGCGGCGCCACGGCATACTTGAATTCTATCCTGGCGACGCCGTTATTCCTCCGCTACCAGGTGTTCGGCACGGACGCCTGGGTGGAGGCGCGCAACCCGACCCATCCGGACACCCCAGGCGTTACTTATCTAACCGTCTGCCGTAAGGGGGAGGAGCCGGTGACTCAAGAATTCGCTTGGGTGGACGCCGTGAGAGCCAATTTTGAGGTCTTCGCTGACGATATCACCAGGGGGGTGCCCTATCCCAACACCAATGAACAGAAACTTCATAATATTCAGGTCTTCGAAGCCATCTGCGTCTCTGCCTTGGAGAACCGCCCGGTGAAGGTCGATTAGCATAAAGATTAGCACAACATGTCGGTCAATTTCCCTTGGATGAACCACTGCCTCAGCTTTGCGTGATCCGACATGAGTAGTCCTTGCGAGAGCCAGCAAGTGCCATTCGAGAAATTCGAATGTCGGTTTTTAGGTGCCGAATTCACGGAGCAGGCGTCCGGATCGGGTTGCGGTGAGCAACAGGCCGTTTTCACCGGCAATCCGTGTGCCGTTGACCCACACGCCATGGACGCCGACGGCGCTGCACGTCAAGCGAGGGCCGTTCCCCGGTAGGTCGAAGACCCGCCGATTCGGGCCCCGACCGACAGTGGCGGGGTCGAACAGCAACAGATCCGCGTGATTGCCGGGCGCGATCCGGCCGCGGTCTGGAATTCGGAAAATCTCTGCCGGCTTGCCGGACAGCTCATGAACCGCCGTTTCGAGGGACAGGGCGCCCAGATCGCGGGACCAATGGCCCATGAGGTGCAGGCCGAAACCGGCGTCACAGAAGAACGTCAGATGCGCGCCGGCATCGCTCAAGGCTACCGACGCGCTGGGATCGCGGATCATCCGGCCGACGGCGTCTTCGTCGGAATTCAGCAACACCGCTGTGAAGATTGTGTCCATGCCGTCGGCGATGGCAAAATCTAGCATCCAGTCCAGGGGCTCGACGTTTGCGTCGCCGGCTAACTGCGCCACGGTTTTGCCTTCCGCGTGGGCATGGGCGGCATCGCCAACCTCGACAACTACCAACTTGTGCCATTCGCCGTTGAATAGGCGCACGCCAGCTGGTTCTGCCAGTTCGGCTCGGACCGCGTCCCGAAACGCCGTATCCGAAAGTATGGCTGGCAAGAACTCCGGCTCCACCTTCATGGCCGGGGACCAGGCGTTGAGGCTTTCGAAGGGATAGGCCGACCGGATGGTAAAATCCATGGTTAGCGGACAGCACGACACCTGGCCCCAGAGTTCCTGGCCCCGTCTGCGGGCCGCCGTGATGGCTGCCAGTTCCTCGAAGGTGCCCGTGGGGTTGGTTGAATTGTGCAGGAGCGCCGCTATCATGATCGGCCGGTCGATCTTCTCAGCTAACTTTTCCAGATAAGGCACATCTGTCCGGGGCCCCTTGGTCAGCATAAAAATGCCCCGCCCGTGTTTGCCAAGAACACTGCCCAGGGCCTCCAGCTCCCGGTCATCGGCAAGTCGCGACGGCATCGGAAGGCCGCCGTGGCCATTGTGCTGGGGCGCCGTGGAGGTTGCAAAGCCGATGGCGCCGGCGCGCATGCCTGCATCGACGATGGCTTCCATGGCGGTGATTTCGTCATCGTTCGCTGCGCGTTCGGTGGCGGCGTTACCCATGACATAGGTGCGAAGCGACGAATGGCCGATGAAGGCCGCTACATTCAGCGCCAGACCGCGCCTCTCGATCATGTCCAGATATTCCGGGACAGATTCGAATGACCAATCGATACCGGCGCGGAGCGCGTCCAGAGACATGCCTTCCACTTGGGTCAGGTTGCGCATGATGAGTTCCCGGTCCGCTTCCCGGCAGGGGGCGATCGTGAATCCGCAGTTGCCGATCACTGCCGTGGTTACGCCTAACGATGACGACGGGTCCAGAAGGGGGTCCCAGGTGACCTGGGCATCGTAATGCGTATGGGTATCTATGATACCAGGCATGAGTGCTAAGCCGTCCGCGCCGATGACCTCGGCCCCGGCTGGATCCAAGCCCTTGCCAATCTGACTGATGACGCCGTTCTCGACGGCAACGTCGCTGGAACCTTGCGGCGGATTTCCAGACCCATCGTAGACCAGGGCGTTTCGGATGATCGTTTTCATTTTGTGATTATCAGTCTGTAAATCGTTACATGTATTCGTATGCTGGCCATAACGATGACAAGCTCCATTCATGTGATGCCTTCCCGATTGCAGGGCAGGAACATTTCGGAGAATTCCATGACCAAGATGATCTTAGTCGTCGAGGACAATGAACTGAACCAAAAGTTGTTTCACGATATGCTTGTGGCTAGCCTTTGAGCCTCGTCTGGAGCAGTGCGTTCACGGCCTGCGGGTTGGCTTTCCCCTGCGTCGCTTTCATCACCTGACCGACGAACCAACCGATGGCCTTGTCGTTGCCGTCACGGACCTGGTCGGCCTGTTCCGGATTGGAGATGATGGCCGCGTCCACGGCGGCTTCGATGGCGCCTGTGTCCGTGATCTGTTTGAGGCCTTTCCCCTCGACGATGGCGGCCGGGTCCTTGGAGGTC
>CAZNWX010000014.1:0-16958 GCA_964576415.1 uncultured Magnetovibrio sp.
GCGCCAGGACTACGCCGAGATGTATCGCGCCGCACCTCTGCCCGGCACCGAAGGTGGGCGCAGCGATTACGCCAAGCTGGGATATTTCGTCGTCCATATCCATGAGCGCGGCCACATCTGCCAGTGGATCAGAACCTTCGGCGCCGTTGTCGAACCGGACAGCGCCGACGACGCCACGCCGGATCACCTGGCCGCCATCCATCCCTTGCAGAACCCGCATGACCGCTTCGGTTTCGACATGCGGCAGAACTGGCTCGAGCATGTTGAGATTCCGCCGTCCGGTTCCCTGGATGAGTTCGACCGCAAACGCATGCGCAACGACTATGCCTTGATGGCGCTGATGGAAACGGGCGTCAGGCGGGTGCGTATTCCGGCGACCGATCTGCTCGTCCTCGAACACCGCGCACGGTTGGCCGAGTGCGCCTGCCTTGGGTTGCGGTTCACGCTGTTCTCTTTCGGGCGTCCCGACGATCGTCTGCTGGATTTGGTCGGCAACGCCAATGGGTTGATCGACACCTGGGAGATTTGTGACACGACGGAAGATTTGCCGGGCGTGGTTGATGTGGTGCGATCCACCGTGAAGGCGGCCGGGATATCGCTTTATCTGTCGCGCATCCGCACCCGCGAGGATCAGGAGAGCGCCGGCGGCAAGTACCACCACATGATCGTCCACGGCTTCACGCCCGACGATGACAGGCGGATCGAACAGATCGGCGGCCTCGCCGATGTGGATGGCCTGGTGTTTCGGATCGAGGGCCAGACCTCACCGTGGAGTGCCGCCCGCTCAGCTCTGGCTGCATGTGAGGGTCACGACGTGAAAGTGTCATTGCACATTCGCATGACGAAAGGCCCGCCGGGGCTCAAACAGACCGACGATGAATGGGTCGCGGCCCGGATGGCCGAAGCCGTTGCCGCGGCATCGGCGTTCAAGGACGTCCGTGTCTACGCCGATACGTTCGCCGACGTTGATCGCGGCTATTATCGCCGGCACGGCATTGTTGACCGTTTTTACAACCCGCGGCCCGGTTTTGAGGTTGTACGCCAGCTTAGTACCGCCTTCGCTCAGGTTCGGTCTCTTTCGCCAGGCAACGAAAATGCCGAGGTTTCCTTGATTGGCGAAGATGGAGAGCGATTTGAACTCGTTCGCGGGAATTCACCGGCGGGACAGGAAACTGACCCGGCATCCGGCTGGCTGATCGATCTTTATTCGGGCGATCGTGTTCCCGCCAGGCGTGACGCAGGGGACAACGTTCAGGCGCTGACGACGTCGCCTCTAAGTTTGTGGGCATCCGATTGAGACGTTATCGGCGTCCCCAGTCCGGATGGCCTTCGCTTATCTTATCGTAGGGGACTCGATACGTGTCCAGATAGTCGTGGAAGTGCACGGTGGTCTGGTCGTCGCTCAATAACACAAGCGCGTAGGCTGGCGGCTCATGGCTTTTCGGCACCACGTCAACGGCATCGAAGTCCAAGGGGACCTGATGATTGGTTCCCCGTAGCGTCGTAAAGGGTATGCCCTGCCAGCTTCCGGCGATCGGCCGGTGGACGTGTCCGAAGAACAGGTGTCGGATATTGTCATAACCGGTCAACACCTCACCCATTTTCGCGCCATCGGCACCAAGCCCAAGCCGGTCGACGGAAGGAATGCCGACATCGAACGGCGGATGATGCATGAAAAGATAGACATTGCGGTCATAGGACCTGTCCAAGGCATCGCGCAACCAAGCCAATCGCTTCTTGCAGTAACTTCCCCAGCCCTTTCCCTCCTCAACCGTGTCGAGCATCAGGAACTTGCCGGCACTGCAGTCGATCTCGAACTGGATAAAGCCATCAGGGTCGACCGGGTTATCTGGGAATACAGCCTGTATCTCGTCGCGACGATCATGGTTACCGGCGAGCAGGTATACCGGCATCGGCAGGCCGGATAGGCAGGTCCGGAGATCGACATACGCATCCGGATTGCCGGTGTGGGCGAGATCGCCGGTGATCACGCAAAGTTCGGCATCGCCGTGATTTCCGATGATGTCGTCGATACAGGCCTTTAATCGATCATAGGGATTGAGGCCATGCAGCATTGCATCCTTCGGCGTGAGATGCGTGTCGGTGATCTGAATGAATTTCATTGCCTGCCAAACTGTCGGACTGAACGCCTTTTGCAAGGAAAGAACGTCTTAAGCATAGTGTTCGGCAAGCCGCCGGTCCAGGCGATGGAAACGTTCCAAGCACGTTCAGTTCTACATGCGACGGGCCGGCTTGTTCGAATCTTCATTTGGCGGTGATGCTGTCCGCTTTTGGAACGGTATGAGAGCCATCCACGACGACATTTTTTCATCGTATATTCCGATCCAAACTATAGAAAATAAATATTTTTCCTATGCATTGTTAACATGCCATCATTTCTTAAATCCCGGTGAAAAACTTCAGTGCCAACAAGAGGACTGAGTAGCGATTTCGTATGTATAGGGAGGAACAAATGACCCGGTTTAAATTCATTAACTTGTGCATCGCGTTGGCGGTAGCGCTTGGAGTCTTTTCCAGTGCCGCGCTGGCGGCAGACAAGAAAAAGGTGCTGACGTTCGCAACGATATCTACCGAAGAAATGGCGGCCATGGCTGCCCGTTGGGAACCGACGATCAAATACATCGAGAAAAAGGCCAACGTAAAAATCAATTACTACGCCACGACGTCGTATGCGGCCGCGGTGGAAGCACTGCTCAACAACTTCGCGGATTTCGGCATGCTCGGCCCGAAAATCTATCTCGTTGCACGTAAGAAATCCGATAAGATCGACCCCATCGTCGGCACCGGACGACCGGCCAACCATTACCTGAAAGAGCCCTGTGCTTGCTATCACGGGCGCCTCATCACCAAGAAGGGATCGAAATACACGACCATCGAGTCGCTGAAGGGCGCCGTGCTCGCCCTCACAGATCCGGGCAGCACGTCAGGTAACGCGCTTCCCCGCGCGCTGTTCCCCGAGAAGATCGGCGGAACGCCGTTGGACGATTACTTCGGTAAGATTTTCTATGCCGGCAGTCACGATGCCGCGGCGAAAGCAGTCTTTAACAAGAAGGCCGATGCGGCGTTTGTTTCCGAGAATGCGCTTTCTCGGGCGATCGATCGGGGCGCCTTGAAATACGGCTCTTACAACCATCTTTGGATATCGCCGAGCGTCGTCTCCAACCCCATCGTAGTGAACAGGAACAGAATGTCGGCTGACGATATTGCCAAGATCAAGTCGATCCTGATGAACATGGTCAATGACGATGCCGGCCTCGCCGCGTTGAAGACCGTGAAGATAGCGGCATTTCCTGAACTCACCGATAAAGGCTTCGACCCGCTTCGCAAGGTTTTGGCGAAGAAGGCGGAACTGAAGAAGAAAAAATAAGAAAAGTAACGGAACCGAGGCATCATTCCATCCGGGCCGGCAGAATCAATCCCTGCCGGCCCATCGGATGCAGTCCCGGTTGTTATGTTCATGGATACGTGGATCGCTTCAAGCGACAACCGGCCAGTGGGTCAGCTCGCCTACGGGGATAAAGAATATGGCATTATTGGAAGTCAATGACCTCCGAAAGACCTTTGCGACGGGCGAGAAGGCGCTGAACGGGGTCGACCTAAGTGTCGAGAAACGCGAGATCGTTGCGCTTCTGGGATTAAGCGGCTCGGGCAAGTCGACGCTGCTCAGATGCATCAATCGCCTTGTCGACCCGGATTCCGGACGCGTCGTCCTCGACAGCACGGATATTACGTCGCTGGGCAAGCACGACCTTCGGAAAGCCCGAGTCCAAATGGGCATGATCTTCCAGGAGTTCAATCTGGTGAACCGATTGACCGTTATCGAAAACGTGCTTTCGGGAACGCTTGGGGTAACCAGCCTATGGCGGACCATCACCCGCGCGTTCAAGAAGGAGGACATTCAAGGGGCGATCGAGCTTTGCTCACGGGTGGGTATTGCCGATCATATCACCAAGCGGGCCGATCAGTTGAGCGGCGGACAGCGCCAGCGCGTCGGAATCGCACGGGCACTGATGCAGAGCCCGAAACTGCTGCTTGTTGATGAACCAACGTCGAGCCTCGATCCGAAGATCGGCGCCGAGGTCATGGAGTTGGTGTGTGAGGTTGCCGATGAACGCCACATACCGGTTCTGTTCAGCGTCCATGATCTGGGTATCGCGCGAAACTATTCGCAACGGATTATCGGCCTGCAGCAGGGCGAGAAGGTCTTCGACGAACAAACCAGCGCGCTCGACGCGAATTCGATCGAGCACATCTACGGTTTTTCGCCGAACGGATCGCCGGCATCGGTAGCCCATTGAACCGCGGGTACTAGAAATGCCGGCAGCCAATCCCACATTGATCCAGAATCCCATTCGCCAGCCGGCGGATTTGCTGCGCCGGTACACCATCTACGCCATCGTGGCGGCTGTCATTTTGGCCATGTCGGCGCATCTCCTCGTCTATGGCACGGACTGGAGCCGCATGGGATCGCCGAGCGAGATCGCCGAAACCGCGATCAGCCTGCTGCCGAACCTGAACTTCATCCCGAACATCGTGTCGCCGCTTCTTGACACCGCTTTGATGGCGTTTTGGGGAACCCTCCTGGCCGTCATCTTGTCGGTCCCGGTATCCTATCTCGCGGCGGCAACGACGACGCCGAGCATGATCTTCACATTTCCCATCGGGCGCGGGTTGATCGTCCTGTCGCGATCGACCCACGAGATCATCTTCGCGCTGATCTTCGTCGCCACCCTAGGTCTCGGGCCGCTGCCGGGTATTCTCGCGCTGGCCTGCCGGTCCGTAGGTTTCATGTCGAAGACAACGGCCGAGGCCATGGAAAACGTCGATCGCGGCCCCATAGAGGCGATTGCCGCCACAGGCGCCGGCCCGACGGCGCGGTTCCTTTTCGGCGTGGTGCCGCAAGTGTTTCCCATCTTTCTCGGCAACGCCATCTTCGCCTTCGATGCGAATGTGCGCCGCGCCGCGATCCTTGGGATGGTCGGCGCCGGCGGCATTGGGCTGCACTTCTCTGAACAGATGAGGTCTTACAACTACGGTAACGCCGGGGCCTGTGTGCTCGCCGTCGTCGTTCTCGTCATCGTCGGCGAGATTATATCGAACCGCGTTCGCACCAAGCTTATTACCGGGTAACGCTTCATGGCCGACAACACAGCCAAAATCCATGACACGTACATGTCCGACCGGCGGACGGCCCGGCTCGTCAAGTACGGTGCCGGCTTGGCGCTCCTCGTGTTCGGTTTCTGGACGGTCGGCTTTCTGGGTATTCCCATGGATCGTTTGTTCGGCTTGTTCGGGCGGCTTGGCCCCATGCTGGCCAATAGAATTTTCCCGCCCGACATGGCCTATGCGACGGAATGGAAAGTATTGCTGTCGCTGGTCGAGACCATTGAAATGTCGATCCTTGGGGCCTTTTACGGGACGGTCATCGCCATTCCGTTGTCTTGGTGGGCAGCTTGGAACATCACGCCAAGCCGCACCATACTCTATCCGTTCGCCCGCGCCGTCATTGTGCTGTGCCGCTCTGTGCCCGCCCTGATCCTGGGCTTCCTGTTAGTTGCCATCTTCGTGTTCGGACCCTTCGCGGGTGTTCTGGCCTTAACCATCGGCACCATTGGGTTCACCGGCAAGCTGATGGCTGAACAGGCGGAAACCATCGACATGGGACCGGTTGAGGCGATGCGCGCGACCGGCGCCGGCCCCCTAAAGGTGTTTATTTTCGGCATCTGGCCCCAGGTGAAGCCGGCCTGGTCGGGCATTATCATCTACAACTGGGATGCCCGTTTGCGCGGCTCGACGATTCTTGGCTTCGTCGGCGCCGGGGGCATCGGCCTGCACCTCCGCCTCCAGATTTCGCAGCTTGAGTACCATGCGGCCATGGGCATCATCATCCTCGTGGTCATTCTGGTCATCTTCTCCGAGGCCATCTCCCACTTCCTGAGAGAACGGTTACGCTGAGGTCGCCATGGGGAAAATCACCGAGCGCAATACCGATCAATCGACCGCCGCGACCTGGGGGTCGGTGAGCATCTCGCCAACGGATGACGTCATCGTCGGCAGTTATTCCACCTGGACCGTAACCTTTACCGTTGGCGCTTACGCCATGGACGTGGGCGGCGGCCTGAAGATCGGCACCCGGCGCCAGGCCGACTTCGGCCATCCCCAGTTCGACGATCCCGCCGCCGACAACTATGCCTCCGTCACTTGTTCACGCGACGGTGCGCGGTTTGAGACTTATTTCGACCACCGCGGCCACAAGCGCCCCTTCAATGCCGTGGTGGTTATCCGATTGGCCGCCGGCCCCCTTTACCCGGGAGATACGATCACCGTTGTCCTTGGTGATACTTCTGGCGGGTCGCGCGGCCTAGCCGTGCAGACTTTTCCTGAAAGCGCCAGCGACTTCGCCGTGTTCATGGACCCGATCAGTTCTGGTGAGTACAAGCGGGTCTATTGCACGTCGCCGAATTTCAGCATTCTCACAGGACCGTCGGAATACTACACCGTGGTCGCGCCGACGCTGGTTCAGGCCGGCGCACCGTTCCGCGTTCAGGTCCGCGGGAATGACAAGTTCGGTAATCCGACACCGGTGTCGGCCTCGGGACTGACGCTCGATGCGGGCGAGCCCTTGGAGATTTCCCTTAGTAACGCCAATGGTCGCGCTACCTGGATCGAAAACGTCGTCCTTGAAGACATCGGCCTGCACCGGTTGACGCTGCGGGACAATGGCAACGATGTTGCCGTCAGTAATCCGATCATTGTCAGCGACGCCGCCAATGAGATTATTTGCTGGGGTGACACGCAGGCACAAACCGCGTCCACCGTCGGGGTCGGCAGCCCTGACGAATATTTTGCCTATGCCCGCGATTGCGCCGCCATCGATTTCACCACGCATCAAGGCAATGACTTCATTCTATCCGACAAGGATCTGGAAGAGGTTCGCCAAGCCGCATTGAAACACAATGAGCCCGGTCGGTTCGCCGCATTCTTCGGTTGGGAATGGTCGGGCCCGACGGGCACCGGCGGCGACCGCAACGTTATGTTCCTGGACGATGAAGGCCCGATCTTCCGCAGCAGCCACTGGCAGCTCTGTGGTGAGGAGATCGCCGGCGACGCGGCCGTCACGGAAGCCGTACACGCCCGCGATCTGCAAGCCAGGGTTCGCAACTACATGGCCGAGACCGGGCGCAAAGTCATCATGGTGCCGCATATCGGCGGGCGCCGGTCCGACTTCGAGGCCCAGGACCCGGAACTGGAACCGGTGTTCGAAATCGTCTCGAACCACGGCGTGTTCGAATGGCGTCTGCACGAGTTCCTGGCCGCCGGGGCCAAGGTGGGTGTCGTCGGCGCCAGTGATGATCACACCTGCCGGCCGGGTCTGGCTTACCCGTCAACACCGGAGATGACCGTGCTGGGCGGGCTTGGCGCCGTTTACACCGTGGAGCACAGCCGTCAGGGCATCTACGACGGCATGATGGCGCGGCACTGTTATGGGACCACGGGCGCGCGTCTCTATCTTAATTTTACCGCCAACGGACATCGCATGGGCGATATCGACGAGACGACCGGGCCGGTGACGATCAAAGGCGAAGTTCACGGTACGGCGCCCATCGACTATATCGCCCTATTCAACCGCAGCCGCGAGTTGAAGCGCTTTACCCCGAACCCGGAATCCCATGATCCGGACCGCATTAAGATTATCTGGTCCGGCGCGACCCATCAGGACCGGGGCCGGTTCATGAGCTGGGACGGCGGCTTGCAGATGCAGAACGGACAGATCACCGGCGCACAACCACTGAACATCTACACCGCCAAGTACGGGATAGACGAATGGTCGTCCACGCACGCCAACTGGCGATCGGTGACATCCGGCCAGGAGGAGGGCGTGTTGTTGGAGGTTGAGGCGCCGGACGACGCGGTGATCACCTTCAAGGCTGGCCCGGCGGACCTGAGTTTTACCCTGGGTGACGTCCGGAGCGGCGATCTGCGATGGGATCTCGGCGGTCTCGAGCAATATGTCACGGTGTCGGCGCGTCACACGGACGGCGGCACACCGGATGTCGATTTCGATTTTGTTGATGAGGATCCCGGGTCCGGCGATCAAGCTTACTGGGTGCGGATCGTGCAGACGGATTTCCACCGCGCCTGGAGCAGCCCGGTCTATTTGACGACGTCATAAGGCGTGAGTGCCACGATACGAGGAATAACGAAATGACCGATAAGAAACCCAATCTCCTGTTTGTCTTCGCCGATCAATTGCGGGCGTCGTCGGTCGGCTATGTCGGCGAGGAAGCCGTGCGCACACCGAACATCGATGCCTTCGCGGGGACCGGCGCCATCTACAAGAACGCTGTTTCCATGCTGCCCGTATGCGGACCATTTCGTGGATCGCTGATCACAGGGCGGACGCCGACGACGACGGGCCTGGTGATCAACGATATTCCGCTCGCAACCGACGAAGTCAGCATCGGGCATTGCTTCAAGGACGCAGGCTATGACACGGCCTACATCGGTAAATGGCACCTGGACGGCCCGAACCGGCCGGCGCCGGTGCCGCCGGGGCTGCGCCGGCAGGGCTTCGACTATTGGATGGGCGCCAATTTCGAACACAACTACGACCGATCCCATTTCACCGACAACGAGGGCAACATGCAGATGTGGAAAGGCTGGGACGCGGAAGCGCAAACCAGTCACACCATCGATTATCTGAAAGCCCGTGACACGACCAATCCCTTCTGTCTGTTCCTGTCCTGGGGGCCACCGCACCATCCCTATCGGTTGGTGGCGCAGGAATATCTCGATATGTACGACCCGAATTCTATTGAGGGCCGACCAAACTGCCCAGATGTACCGCGTGAAGACCTCTGGGGATATTACGCGCAGACGACCTTTCTGGACGATCAATTCCAACGCCTGCTAGACGCCGTCGACGAGATGGGGATTGCTGATGATACTATCGTCGTCTTTTCCTCGGACCACGGCGACATGCACGGATCACACGGGCTCTACAAGAAGCAATGGCCATGGAACGAGGCGATTAAGATACCGTTCGTCATCCGCTACCCGGGCAGGGTGCCGGCGGGCCGAGAGATCGAGGCGCCGATCAGCGTCATCGATGTTATGCCGACGCTTCTGGGTTTGGCCGGCCTGGCGGTGCCGGACGCCGTCGAAGGCGTCGATTTGTCGCCCTATCTGTCGGGCGCCCGGGACGACCCGCCTGAATCGGTGTTGATCATGAACCCCTGCCCGTTCTCCATTGGCGACGCCCGGGGCCACGATCAATATCCGGACTACAAAGGCGAACGTCTTGAATACCGGGGCGTCATCACGGACCGCTACACCTATGTCCGAACCATCGACAGGTCCTGGTTGCTTTACGATAACAAGGAAGATCCCTATCAGATGAACAATCTCATTGATGACCCCGCCCAGGAAGGCATTTGTGCGCATTTGGAATCCTTGATGCAGGGACACATGAGTGCAATCGGCGATGAACTGATGCCCCGGGATCGTTACTATGAGCGCTTCAACGTCGTCTTTGACCACCGCGGCAAGGTTATCGATCTGGTCGAGAACATGTATGACCGCAAAGGATAACCGTGCGCCCTAATCGATGTGATTCAAGGCTAGATCAAACACGTCGAAGTTTCGAAGGCGGCGATCGGGTGCGACGCCGCTAACAGGACGACTTACGACCACCGGTATTTTTTGGTCGCAGGCGCCGCCGTGGGAACGCAGCGGTTCCTTGAGCTGGCTGAGGTCATGGCGGTCCGGGCTGGTACCGATCACCTTGTTGGTGGTTGAGACGACAATAATGTCTCCCATGCGATCATTGGGCAGTTCGTATCGCGCGCAACCGTCCGCATTGGTGTACGCGGCCTCGATACCGTCCATGGCCTCCAATTGTCCGGCCACTGACTGGGCGTCGGCCCCCTCCGGGAGATAGGCGGTGGCGAATGAACCCAGTGCGCCATGGTGTACAACATAAGGGTCGGTGATCGGCAGGATCACCCGTGCCGCGCCTGATCCAAGCATGTTGTCTAGGACGTTTTGCAGGTAGATGACGTCGGGCTCTCCGGCATCGTTGAACTTGGCGTTCATGCCGTGATCCGCCGTCAAGCCCAGCACCGCGCCCTGGGCATCCAACTGTGCCCAATAAGAATCCATCATGGCATAGAACAGGTTCGCCACCGGGGTCCCGGGCGCGTGCTTATGCTGAATGTAATCCGTGGTCGAAAGATACATGATATCTGGGCGCATGCTTTCCATCAGCTTCACCCCTGCATCAAAAATAAACTCCGAAAGCTCCGCTGAATAGACGTCGGGAATATCACGGCTCACCATCGCCTGGGCGTTGTCGATGCCATGTTCGGCCATGGTGGTCTGGTTGGCCTTTTCCGACGAGAAACAAACAGCTCGTCCCGAGGCGAAGTCGAGGCCATGGCCGAGTAGGCGGCGCAGCTTGTCCTTGGCGGTGACGATGGCGATTTTCGCGCCGGCGTTATGGAAGGCCTGAAAGATCGTGCCTGTGCGCAGCAGCTTGGGGTCGTTCATCATTACTTCTTCACCAGTTTCTGGATCCAGAAAGAAGTTGCCGGAAATACCATGCACCTTTGGCGGCACACCCGTGACGATGGAGAGGTTGTTGGGGTTGGTGAAGCTTGGCACCACGCAATCGCCGCGCAAGTCAGCGCCGCGGTCGAACATCTCCTTGGTGAACGGCATATGGCCGCCGGCCACCGCCTCTTCCATGTACTCAGGTTGTGAACCGTCGATGCAGACCACAACCAGGGGCTGTTTTGGCCAGGCGTAGGCTCGTCCGTTGACGCTCAGGGTTTTCGTGTCGCTCATATCTAATCGATCCTTTAACTAGGTGGCTGCTGGAGCGCCATTTTTGACGCCCATGTCACCAAGAATGGCTTTGATCATCGCCAAGGCGTCGCGCATGTCGTCGGCGTGAAGATGGCCGATGCAGCCGATGCGGAAGCTGGGCGCGACTGTCAACTTTCCAGGATACAGGACGTACCCGCTTTCCTTCACGCGGTTGTAGAAGACCTGGAAGTCGAAGGCTGGATCAGCGGGCATCTTGAAGGTAACGATGATCGGTGCTTGCAGATTGTCGGAGAGCAGGGGCTCGAACCCGAGGGAGCGCATGCCGTCGATGATGATGCGGCAGTTACCTGAATAGCGTTTATGACGGCCGGCAACGCCGCCTT
Organism: uncultured Magnetovibrio sp.; assembly: GCA_964576415.1. Taxonomy (GTDB): domain Bacteria; phylum Pseudomonadota; class Alphaproteobacteria; order Rhodospirillales; family Casp-alpha2; genus UBA3470. Next base: position 11,232 of record CAZNWX010000014.1, read on the forward strand.
CTGCTTCGAACTGATCCATGGCCGCGTCAAAGGCGGCAATGACATGGGTCGGCGGCGTGAAGCGCCATTGGGCATTAACCTCCATGGCCTGCCACTGATCATAGAGATCAAGGCTTAGAGTATGGGCATTACCTTCGCACTCGGCCAACACGCTCTCGCGGATTATTGCGAAGCCCATGCCGGGAACACCCTCAAGACACTTGTTAGATGATGCCATGAGCGCGTCGAAGGGCACATGCGTAGCATCTAACTCGATGGCGCCGAATGCGCTCATGGCGTCGACGATCACGACGCGGTCATGGGCCTTCACCGTATGGACAATCTCTTCCACGGGGTTGAGGATTCCGGATGTGGTTTCGCAATGCACGGTAAGCACATGCGAGATGTCAGGATCATCCGTCAGCGCCTGATCCAGGGCATCGATCGATGGCGGCTGGTCCTCTGGTGTTTCCTGAATGACGTAGGATCGTCCGGCGTAATCCAGAATTTTACCCATACGATGCCCATAGGCGCCATTGATTAAAATCAACGCCTTACTGTCACAGGGAATGAGCGTGCAGAGCGCCGCTTCCACCACAAAGGTGCCGCTGCCCTGCAGGGGCACGCATAAATGGGTATCGGCTGCGTTGGCGATGGCCAAGAGCCGGTCGCGCATCCTTGCATTCATGTCGATGAAATTTTGGTCGCGTGAACCCCAATCATGAAGCATAGCTGCCTTGGTTTCGTGCGAGGTAGTTAGGGGGCCAGGGGTGAGGAGTCGTGGATCGTCGGGAGTAAGGGTCACTGTTGATCTCCAAGTGCCGGAAAACCTAAACCGCTTCGGTCACAGACCACAATTATACTTGTCAAAAACAGGCAGATTACCATAAAAAAAGTCGGGTGACCCAGTGATCTTATGCATTTCTGATGCCTAATTTATCGATAGCGCCAAGCCTGTGTCCGGCGAAGTAAACCGCGGCTGAGTATGGTGTGCACTAGCCGAACGCCGGCCGCCGTGCCCACGATCAACATGCCCATGGCGGCGGCGGGGGCCGTGTCGCCGGCGTCATCCATGTTGAGCATCGCCACTGAAGCCAGGGCTGTGTCCGGAGAGTATAGGAAGACGACCGCCGACACCGTCGTCATGGCATTGACGAACAGATACATGGAGATATCCAGGATCGCCGGTAGGCATACGGGCACCGTGACCCTGAAGAAGGTCCGATAGAAAGGCACCTTCAGGGATGACGAAACCGCTTCAAATTCTGGATCCATCTGCTTCAGTGCCGTGACTGCCGTCAGGTGCGCCACGGTGTAGAAGTGGGTGATCGTACAAATCACTAGGATTGGCATGGTGTGGTAGAGGATTCCGAGTGGGTTCCCCGGATTATTGAAGAAGAAAATGTATGCTAGGCCCAACACCAATCCCGGAACCGCCATGGGTATCATGCACAAGAATTGCATGATTCCGCGACCTGTCTCGAACCCTTTGGTCTTCTCCACCAGGTAGGCGCCGGAAAACACCGCCGCCGTGCCAATCACGGCGGTCCAAGCTGCTAATTCGAGCGTGTTGAAGAAGGAATCCCAGCTTCCGCCGTCCATGAGGTCAAAGTCGTAGTGGTTCAGGCTGAAGCTGAGGTTATAGGGCCAAAACTTGGCGAATGACGCGAAGCAAGCGGTTCCGAGCACGGTCAGGATAATGGCGCCGATAACCATACAGAAAGCCAGCATGGCCATGTCAAAGGCGGGGGTCGGTTTCGGCTCGTAAGGAACGGCGCGGGACGACAGCAACGCCACCTGACGGCGTTGCGCGATCCGGTCCGCGAAGAAGGCGAAAACGGCGGGTATTAACAAAACCATGCCAACCACGGCGCCCATTTCGAAATCCAGGCGTCCAACCACCTGCTTGTAGATATCCGTGGCTAGCATGTTGAATTTGCCGCCCAACACCTTCGGCACACCGAAATCGGTGATTACCAGGGTGAAACACACGAAGAACGCAGACACGAGACCATATCGGACGCCAGGCAGAGTGACGGTGAAAAAGGTTTTGATTTTTCCCGCTCCCAGCACCTGCGCGGCCTCGTATAGTCGCGCGTCCGCCGTGCTCATGGCGATTAACATGATCGTCAGCACGTGTGGGAAAACGTAAATGGATTCGCCGATGATGATGCCTATGGGGCCGTAGAGGTCGTGTCCTAAGAGCGCGCCCTTGATCAGCCCCTGCGCGCCAAACAAGTAGACCAGGGCAATGGCTGGCAGAAGCGACGGCATAAGAATGGGTATCAGCGCGATGCCCTTGAACAAGCCCTTGAAGGGCATGCATGAGCGGGTCAAGGCGTAGGCAAAGGTAAAGGCCACTGGAACCACGATCAGGCAGGTGATGATGGTGACGAAAAAGCTGTTTTGGATGGACCAGAATAGCGCCGGCGTGGAAAAGAACTTTATGTAGTTGTCGAGCCCGATGAATACGCCTTTGTCTGTCTGGAAACTCTTTGACAGGATGGCGTAGAGCGGGAACACCATGGTGATCAGCAGATAAAGCGCAATGCCGATCAAGACGGCGCGCATGATCCAATCTTCGCCGCTGACCTTCGGTTTGATCGCCGTGCCCAAGGGGGGCGCCTTAGTGGAGGGAGTATTCACAAATGCATCCTGGCCGCTAAGGTGCTCCCGCTTTGTCTGTACGGTCCGCGAATACATGCAGTCGATCCGGCGGGAACGCGACGTGGACGGATTTTCCCTGGGCGATGGCGTGATCGCGCATTAGGTTAGCGGAAAAGTCCGCCCGAAACCGAAGCGCCCCGTCGCCGTTGATATCAAGCGTTGCGCGGTGCACGGAGCCAAGGAACTCCAATTCCGCCACCGTCGCCTCAATGGCGTTTTCGCTGTTCGCATCGACGCCGCGAGTAGCCACGTCTTCGGGGCGGATGCAAACCGTGATCTCGCTGCTGTCGTCCGCCTGTTGGGCGCCATCGACCCGCATATTGACCCCGCCAAGGGCGACACGGTTGTCGCCGGCGGTCTGGCCGTCCAGGAAATTCATGGTGCCGATGAAGTCGGCTACAAAGGGGGATGCGGGGTGGTCATAGATTTCGTTAGGTGTGCCGACTTGTTCGATGACGCCATGGTTCATCACTACGATCCGATCGGCCATGGTCAGGGCCTCTTCCTGATCGTGAGTCACCATGATCGTGGTGATACCGATCTTGTGCTGCAAAGCCTTGATCTCGTGACGCAAGTGGGATCGAACCTTGGCATCGAGGGCGCTCAGGGGTTCGTCCAAAAGCAGCAGACCAGGCGATGTCGCCAACGCTCGCGCCAGGGCTACCCGCTGTTGCTGGCCGCCGGAGAGCTGGGCTGAGTATTTGTCCCCTTGATCGGGCAGTCCCACGAGTTGCAGCAACTCTTTGACTCGCGCTTCGATGTCCGGTTTGACCATCCCCTTGTTCTCCAGACCGTAGGCCACGTTCCGATGGACCGTTAGGTTCGGAAAGAGGGCGTAGGATTGGAAGACGATGCCAAAGTCGCGCTCGGAGGGGGGCAGGGCCGAGATGTCTTTGCCGGCTTGTTCGATGGTTCCGGCAGTTTGAATATCTAAGCCAGCAATGGCTCGGAGCAGGGTCGTCTTCCCGCACCCTGAAGGTCCCAGAAAACAAACGAATTCGCTTTCGAAGATTTCAAGGGAAATATCGTTGAGCGCTGTAAAATTGCCAAATTTCTTGACTAGTTTTTCGGCCTTTAGATAAAGCGATGAAGTCGTGGCAGTCATGTTGTCGGCCTCCCATACGAGAGCCTAGCAAAGAAATTCATAGGTGATAAGGGAACGGCCCCAGCGATGAAACAATTGCCGCGGGGGCCGTTAATGGAACGCGTGACTGGTCTTATTTCTTAGGCTCAGACTTGCCGTCGTAACGCTTCCGCCATTCGTCGAGAACGCGAATTCGGTTGTTGGCGGCCCATTGGAAATTGTTCTGGATCATTTTTGCTTCGATTCCCGGGGGGAAGTTTTTCACCGGCTTGGCGATCCCTGGCATGGCGACTACCGCATATTCTTCGTTGTAGATGCGGTTGGCTTTTTCCGTCACCGACCAGTCAGCCAGTGCACGGGCGGCTTTTAGGTTTTTAGTGTTGCGGACAATACCGAACGCTTCCAGGTCCCAACCGACGCCTTCAGACGGCGCGACCACTTCTAAGGGCGCGCCAGCATTCTTCGACTTGGCGCCACGATAGGCGAAGGACACGCCAATGGGGATTTCACCCTTAGCGGCGAGCTTGCACGGTTTGGAGCCGGAATGGGTATAGCGCGCGATGTTCTCGTGTAGGGCATCCATGTATTTCCATGCCTTTTCTTCGCCCTGCATCTGGATCCAGCTTGACACGTCAAGGAAACCGGTCCCGGAGGAATTAGGGTTCGGCATGATGACATGTCCTTTGTAGACGCCCTTGGTCAGGTCAGCCCAACTGGTGGGCAAAGGTAGGTTGTGCTTGCCGGCTTCCACTGTGTTATAGCAAACCGAAGCGATCCAGGCGCGTTGGCCAACCCAAAGCGGCGGTTTGTTCTTGGTGTCGTAGTATTTCTTCTCAAGCTTCTCGACACCCTTCGGCGCGTAGCCTTGGAAGTAGTTATATTTCGAAAGCAGCAACAGGCTCGTAGCAGCGACGCCCCAGACGATATCTGCCTTTGGGTTGTCTTTTTCGGCCAAAAGCTTTGAGGTGATGATGCCTGTAGAGTCGCGGACCCATTTGATATTAACGTCGGCATAGTCCGCTTCGAACGCTTTTTTGAACTTCTTCAACTCGTCTGCTTCGACGGCGGTATAGACGAGAAGATCGGTTTTGGCGATCGCGCTCGATGCGTGGCTGAGCGCCAATGCCATGCCCCCGGCAAGGAGAGCAAATGTCTTCGCGAATTTCATGATCTAGCCTCTCTTCTGTAAGCTGTTTCCTGGTCGTTCATGGCCTTTTTTAGAAGTTTTTATATTCCCCTATATTTTAGTAACAGTGTAGACCCTATCCGCGTGTCTCTAAAGTGAACATTTTAAGTCATTTCTAATACGAATTGGTTACAATAAGTTCCGTTGGAACTCCGATGTTTGCGTGGTTGGCATGAAAAAGTTTAGCTATCTGACGAACCGTAAGCCTGCGACGAGGCTGGCCGATGTGTTCAAAGATCACCGTATCGAAGCCGGCGTGGCCAATGCTTAGGGATATCACCGCCTTAAGAATAGACTGGTTGATTGAATACATTCTGTATTAAATAGAGACCAACGAAACACAGCCCACAGGCGATGACTGGGGTTACAATCCAGCCGATCCCAATGCTTCCAAGGACCCGCCACTGAATTCCACGTCCCCCTTTTATCAGCGCGATACCCAAGACTGCCCCAACCACCGCCTGGGAACTGGACACGGGAACCAAGGGAATGGTCGGCAATCCTCGGTCTTGGAGGAAAGCCTCCAGACCTTGTGACGCGAATATGAACAGCACCAGGGAATGGGCAACGACTGCCACCCAGGCCGCCACCGGTGAGAGCGGCAGGAGGTCGTTGCCAACTGTCATCATCACCCGCTTTGAATAGGTAAAAACTCCAACAGAGATGGCAAAGGCGCCCAGCATGAAGAGTTGCTGTGCGGCCGTGAACGTTCCCAGTGTGGCTAAGGAGAAATCTGTGAACGGATTGGCCGAGACGAAAACGCCCATGACGTTGGCGATGTTGTTGGCGCCTAAGCTGTTAGACCCAAAGG
>CAZNWX010000015.1:0-16826 GCA_964576415.1 uncultured Magnetovibrio sp.
CGACATGAAGATGCCGGCCCCTATAACGCAGCCTGCGGCGACGCCAACCGGATTTGACTTCGCCCGCCGCGACAGCCTTGGCGTCCAGTTACGCGACTTTCCCACGTTTCTGCGAGAAACCATCGAGTGGATTCAGTCCGAGCCGTTTACAAAATAGGAAGTCCCAAAAAAAGCCCCCGTCGAAAGCTCAATAAGGAGATCATGGCTCAGATTTCCGCTGCCAATCCATGCGCCACAAAAACTTCGATACACTGAACAGTCACATCGCCATCGGACGCAAGGAGATACGATGTCTAAACCACTGATGTTTGCTGCCATCGGTATCGACCATCGCCACATCTATGGCCAAGCCCAGCAAATGATGGACATCGGCTGGGAATTCACCGCCTGGTGGACCGAGGGCACGCCGACCACCATGGCCGGGTTCGAGAAACGCTTCGGCAACATAAAGCGGGCGCGCGACCGCCAATCGATCCTCCAGCACGACGACATCGACCTAATCCTCATCGCAGCCGTACCAGCGGACCGGGCTAGCTTGGCTATCGAAGCCATGGAGCATGGGAAAGACGTGATGGTCGACAAGCCCGGCTGCACCACATTGGCGCAGTTGGATCGCATTAAGGAAACCGTTGCCCGGACTGGACGCATCTGGTCCATCGACTTTTCCGAGCGTTTCGAGGTGCCGGCCGTCACCATGGCCAGCCGACTGGTGGCCGAGGGAGCCATTGGTCGCGTCGTCCAGACCGTTGGCCTGGGGCCACATCGCCTCAATCGCAACACCCGGCCCGATTGGTTCTTCCAGCGCGCGCGTTACGGCGGCATCCTGTGCGATATCGCTTCCCATCAGATCGATCAGTTCTTGCACTTCACCGGGGCTGAAGACGCGGAGATTGCTATGGCCCGGGTGGCCAATTTCTCTAATCCGGACAATCCCGAACTCCAGGACTTTGGCGAGATCTCATTGCGCACACCTACGGCTTCCGGCTACATCCGCGTTGATTGGTATACACCTGACGCTCTGCCCAATTGGGGGGATGGGCGGTTGTTCCTTGTCGGCGCGGAAGGCAGCATCGAAATTCGCAAATATTGCGAGTTCGGAGCGGATGCTCGGACGGATAACCTGTACCTAGTCAACGGCGAACGGTTTGAATATATGGACGCCCGAGAGTCGGGGCTTCCTTATTTCCAGAACCTGACCGACGATATCATCAACCGGACCGAGACTGCTATGACCCAGTCCCATGCTTTCAAGGTGACAGAACTGGCGATCCACGCCCAGATGCTGGCCGAACAAACACCAGCGTTCTAGTTAGGTAGAATCAGGGTCGGCATCAATGTATTGCCGCATCGGCCGGGTGTGATTGACACACGACCGTCCGCGTCCGGCGAGGCGTCACGGAGTTCTCCCGTCGCCAAATCGACGATTGATCCGCTACCCATGACGGTCACGGTCTCGCTGTTGGTATCCGGCACGGCCAGGAGGACTGCACCCGCGTCACTATTCAGTGTGATGCTCAGTCCGCCGGGGCATTTCACTCGTTCCCCGGGACTCAGCTTTCCAACTGCGTGGTTGAGCGAGGCGTTCATATGACGCACTAGGTGGCAGCCAGCCCGCGGATTGAACATTCGGTCCAGCACGCCGAGACGAGGGAAGTAACCGCGATCGTTGTCGGCCAATGTATCCGCATAGATTGTCACGCGATCGAAGGCCGCGGCAGCCATCATGGCCTCGGCCATGCGGTTGACTAGGGATTGTTCGTCCGCCGTCTCCGTGGCGGGGTTGGCGCCGGTCATGCGGAGATGCACCGAGGCCCGGACGCCCAGTTCGGTAGTAATGGCGTTGGCCTGGCTGGCGGTTTCCCAAGGCGACATGTCGAGGGTCATGCGGAAAACGAACCCGTCCAGTGTGTCCTTCAGTTCCGGACGTGCCATCAACGCCGCCATCTCGTCCTTGTCGGCGGCGAAGAAGCCTTGGTTGATGGCGTGGTAGTACTTGCCGGCCTCGGACCGAGTCTCATCGATAGAGCGTAGGCGTGAGAGATAAACGGGCAGGTCTACAGATCGGGCCACGTCGCCAATTCCGGTGATTACGCGTTCCAAAACCTCCGCGTTGATGCCAATTTCCCAGGCCGTGAAGATGTCCTGATTCTCGGCGATCAGCTTGCGGTGGTGGGGCAAAGGATCACCAAAGGTGAATAATGTGAAGTCATGGCCATGGGCTTTCAACATGCGCATGCGCTCTACGTTGTCAGGGATGAGCAAATCCCGCATGGGCACACGGATTCGTCGCACGCCCATTTCCCAGAGTGCCATCAAGGGATAGTCGTTCCGTACCTCCTTGCGGTCAAACTCATCCAGGCCGCCGGTGGGTGGAATCTCGATGATTTCCATCCAGTTCTGGCGCATGTCGAATCCAAAATCTCCGACCCGGTTGAGGCGTGGGTGCACCGGCTCCACCGTTTCTGGAATGGCTGGCGTGGGTGCACCCAATTCCGCCTCGACACCGTTAGACCGGATGATGTCGCATACGTGACCGTTCTCGTGCATGTGAACGATGAAATAACCAAGTTTCGGCATATCGTTACGGCCGAACTGAAACGCGTCAGTGGGCGGCACCCGGTACATCTCGGAATAGTCTAATCGTACGAAGCAGGTGGATGGCAACAGGTAGCAATCCGTCTGGGCATAGCGATAAAACCAGAAATTGTGCACGTGGCCGATGAATAGGGCCTCTACACCGAATTCTTCCAAGAGCCCAAGTAGCCAGGATCGGCCGGGCTCGCCGATGTTGTCATAATTCTCCTCTTCGTCCGGCTTGGAAAAATAGGGTGGGTAATGACTGAACAGGAATATGCGCTTTTCGGTGTTGGCGGCGAGATCCGCTTCCAGCCACTGACGTTGTTCCTCCTCGGCGGCAAAGCCGGAGTTGATAATCTGGGCGTTGATGATGATGAAATGCTGATCGCCATAATTAAAGGATTGGTATTGGGGGCCGAAATTCTCGTCCCAGAGCCTCAGGTAGTCCTCCTGGATTCCGGCCGCGGGGGCCCAATCGTTTGGCTTGTCGCCAACGTCGTGATTTCCCGGCGTCAAGTAGAGTTGGTGTTTGAGCTCGGCACAGCCCTCATGAAAGCGCGCGGCGGCCTCGGTGTAGAGGTGTGGAATGGCCGGCACGGGGTGCACCAGGTCGCCAATGTTGACTACGAAGGCCAAATCTCGATTGTTCAATTCATGAATGACCTGACGCATACGCCGGTTGGCCAGGCGATTCGCCGCGAAGGGGGAATTACAGTCATCCTCGCCCTGGTTGATATGCGTATCCGTGATCACGCCGATGCTGTACAGGCGTTCACCTAACTCCTTGGTCATGTCCGTACTCCTATTCGGCGCTCACCCCGCCATCGGGATGATGTCTTGGCCGCGCCGGGCCCTGAAGTGAATGACTGCGAAGGCATAACGAAATGCCCCTAGGTCGTTGCACACGGAGCCCTCACCACCTTTTTCAATGGAAAAAACATAACCCGGACGATCATTCAGCCCGTTGCGTGTCTCGCCGCCGCGCTTGAACGTGGTTCCGGACTACAAAAACCACTGACACGGTCGTTAACACCCAAAACACCACGCAGATCTCATTGCGAAAGAAAATTGTCGGTGAACCGTCCGACATAAGGAGCGCTTGTCGAAAATTGTCCTCAAGTAGCGGCCCCAGGATGAACGCTATAAGAAAAGGAGCGGATGGAATGTCGAGCCTGAGCATGGCGAACCCAAGTATGCCCACCAAAAACATGATCAACACATCGAACAAGTTATTATTGATGGCATAAGCGCCAAAGATGCAGAGTACTAACACCGCCGGGTAAAGCATATTATTTGGAATGTTGGCGATCTTTGAGATCGTTTTGATCGAGAGTTTACCAATAATGAAAAGGTAAAAGGACGATAACATGATACCCATGAATATGGCGTAAATCAGCGACAGGTTCTGCTCGAACATCACAGGGCCGGGTCGCAAGCCATGGATCATGAAGGCACCGAGAATAACAGCGGTGATGACGTCGCCTGGAACGCCTAGAGCCAACAAGGGAATCATGGTGGAGCCCGCAACACCATTATTACCCGCTTCTGCGGCCGCGACGCCCTCCATTTCACCCTTGCCGAAATTTTCTGGATTTTTCGATGCCCGCTTGGCTTCGGAGTATGACAGGAACGCGGAGGGCGATCCGCCGATTCCGGGGATTGCACCCAAAACAACGCCAATCAGGCTCCCACGTAGGATAGATTTAAAACACCGTTTGAAATCGGAGAAGCGTGCCCCAGTACTATCCAGACGTCCCGCGGAGGCACGTTTTTCCAATTTGATGGTGAATTGATTAAGAATTTCTGGAAGAGCGAACAGACCGATAAGAACAGGTATGAAACTCAACCCTGCCATCAATTCGTACTCGCCGAATACAAACCGGTTGGTACCATAGATGATATCAAGCCCGATCGTCGCCAGAACCAGCCCTAAAGCCGCGGATATGATACCCTTGGCCAGGCTTTGCCCAGATACGCCAGCGATAATCGTCAGCGAGAACACGATCAGTGTGAAGAATTCCGGTGGCCCAAAACGAAGCGCGAACGAGGCCAATACGCCTGTGAATAGGATCAACGATATGTTTGAGACAAAATCGGCGAAGCACGACGCGTAGAGCGCAATATCGAGTGCCTTGCGCGCTTCGCCTTTCTGCGCCATCGGAAAACCGTCAAGCACCGTGCAAGATGCTGCAGGCGTGCCAGGTGCCTTGATCAAGATGGCAGTGATGGAGCCACCGTAAAGTCCACCTTTGTAGACCCCAAGCAAAAGTAAAATTCCTGTGACCGGCTGCATAGTGAAGGTAAACGGAAGTACCAGCGCGACACCCATTGGGGTTGTCATGCCTGGAATGGCGCCGATTACGGTGCCTATCATGACGCCAAGCAACACGGCCAAGAGGTTATCGACACTGAGAAAAATCTGGAACGCTTGTTGTATGAGGTCGGCGGTCATGATGGATCTTTAACGAAGCTCTTCCAGAAGGCCAAGCGGAATAGGGATATGAGCAACTTTGATAAAAAAGATATAAAGAAAAATTGGCAACAAAACGGCTAATAAAAGCGATTTTACGTTGGATACGACACCGAGGATACGCGTTGCTACGAACACGAGGATTCCACAGCCACCGGCCACCCCAAGAATTGGCGATAAAAAATAGAATGCGAATAAGCCGGCAAAAGCCCCAACCACGCGAATTGCCTGTACATTCGTTTCGAAATGAACGACATCCTCATTTTCACTTGGAACTGGATTGTGGGTATTTTCTGGATGCGGATTTTCGTCCCCCCTGCCACGCACTTCGAGCAAGCCCTGGACGAGTACGACAACCCCAGATACGGCTAAGATAATCATAACAATCCGCGGCCAAAAATCTGGCGATAGCGCCAATATCTTGACAGATTTTGGAACGTCTACACCGAGCGGGATGATTACGAACCAACCCGCGAAGGCTAAGGCAATGGTGGCACAACCGATCCAAATATCGCGTTTTGCTAAAAACATTTTACGCAGCCCTCGATAGATTCAGGTCATTTAAATTTAGATCTCGCCCCAATAAGAACTCATCGATGGCGACCTTGCGGCGGCTTGTGGACTGAGATCACTGACCATAATCTTGCATTCGTAATCCTTGGCTATTTCGCGTAGGCAATTCTTATAAGCCAGCACGAAGCTTGGTGCTTGGGTCAGTGGACCCGCAACCATCAAGCCCTTAGGCCGCAGCAGTCCAAGGATTGGGGCTAAAAAACGTCCCAGCGATTCGCCGGCATCATGGAACGCACCGACCGCATCCGGGTCGCCTTTCTGGCAGCGGCCGACTGCCTCCATTAGCATGTCTGCCAATTCGTTTGACGGCGTCATGGCAATATTCAACCGGGCGCCAAACAACCGTTTCAGCACGCCGTGCCCACCTGCCAGGGCATCCAATGTCTCACCAGGCACGCCGCCGGGCGTTACATCTCCAATCAATCCCGCCGAAAAGTTTTGACCTCGGACAAGACGCCCGTCGCTTAATAGCGCTGCTCCCAGTCCCAAAGAACAGTTAACCACAAGCAAATCTGCCATTCCCCGAGCAGCACCAAACCGAAACTCTGCAACGGCCATTGAGGCGGGCAGGCTCTCAAGCCTTATTGGAATATTCAGTTCGTGTACGAACTTTTCCCGAAGCGACACTTCGCCCCACCGCAAATAGGGAGATGTTTGTACTACACCGGTACTCGGGTCGACAGCACCTGCAAAGGCGAAAGTGGCACCTAAAATACGGCGCCGATCAGCAACATGGATCGAAACCATCTTTTTTGCTTCTCTAACAACTTGGTCGACGACCCACTCGGGATCGGATAGATCTCGCAACTTTAAGTCCTGACGAACGATACGGCGATTTCTTAAATCGGCCAACGTGACCGCTTGGGAAAAAACATTTACGCCAACCCCAAGTACATATCCACCAGAAGCATTAACTTCGAGTTGAATGAACCGGCGCCCAGGACTGCGAGGAAGGGTAAGTTGTCGGTCGTCATCATTAGGAAGCTCACGGAGCAAATCAGCTTCGATCAATTCACGAGTGATTCTTGAGACTGATGCCCGCGTCAATCCGATGGAATTAGCAATATCAGTCCGCGACAAGGGACCCCGGATCGCAACCTCAGCAAGAACCGCACGTCTATTGGTTCGCGCTAATTCACTTCTGTTTCGGTCATGATTTACCATGGTCCACCATCTCAAATTATCGGCACCGTATATTAGTTGCTTAATGTAATCAAAGATGTTTGGATTTATGTGGTCGGCCTCAGTGACTTCACTCTAGCTGCTGTCGGAGGGGGCCGTTCGAGAGCGGCAACAGGGAGTATCTTCAAATGAAATTCCGTACGGGCGTCCTGAGAGGCGCTTTAGCGGCGTTAGGCGTTGTAATGATGACCAGCTTCGCCGCCGCAGAATATCCAACCAAGCCAGTAACTCTCGTGGCGCCTTATGGCCCCGGCGGCGCATCCGATCTCGCTGCGCGAATCGTCTCCGCCACCGCTCCTGGACACCTCGGCAATGGTATCCTCGTCGTCAACAGAACCGGCGCTGCAGGTGTCACCGGATCAACCTATGTCGCGAAAAGTAGGCCGGACGGATACACTGTGCTGCTCTCCCGCGTTGGGTCGCAAGCCGCGGTTCCGGCGATAAACTCGAAAATACCCTACAAGTGGGATGATTTCAGCTTTCTTGGTTTGCTGGAGCAGAATCCGTTTGTTCTCTCGGTCAAGGCCGATAGTCCGTATAAAACTTTCGATGATTTAAAGAAGGCCATCAAATCAGGCAAGAAACTATCTTACTCTTCGGCTGGTGTCGGCACTTTACTGCACGTTGCCATGGTGATCGTTCTTAATGATCTCGGCTTGCCGCCAGATGCGTTGACCCATATCCCCTTCAAAGGTGGGGGGAAAGCTGCGGCAGCAGTCGCCGGGGGTCATGCCGATATGATCTTCCAGAATCTCTCAGGCGTGATCAGCCAAATTCGTGGGGGGAAACTCCGCGCCTTGCTGATTTCTACAGAAAAACGGGCTCCAACCGTTCCAGACGTCCCAACAGCGACCGAAGTCGGCCATCCCAACCTGCATGTTGTAGTTGGCTGGAGCGGCATTTGGGGGCCCAAGGGTTTGCCAAAGGAAGTAACCGACAAATGGATCTCAACGCTGGCTGCACTAAAAAAAGACAAGGCCTGGAACAAAATGACCAAAGGATTAGGCTCGATTCCATCGATCATGCCTCCTGCGGACACAAAGGCCTTCGTCAAAAAGCAGTATGAGACTTTCAAAGCCGTTGCTGAAAAGGTCGGTTTGTCCATCAATTAATCGGGCATCTCGAATTCTGCCGGGCGGCCGCTTTCAGCTGTCGCCCGGATTCTTTCAATCTATCGTTAAACCTTCGACTTTGGTCAGCCTCGACACGTTTTCAGTAGTAATCTTCTGAGGCCTGAGAGAGATGTCTCCAGTCAGCGAAAAGAGATTTCCGATCCCTGAAGGACCGATCAGCAATCCCGGCTTGTGGCGTGGGAGCGAATTTCAAAATAGCGACGCCTGGGTCGCACAATGGTCGAACAAGGCGCTTAGGGAACTCAATGACGCAGTGAAAGCGGTTAAAAATAGTGGAAAATCAGCCCCGCATTTCACAAAGGTTGAGTTTGCTTTGCCAACCATCGGTGACGAGTTGAACGCGGCTTTGGAAGACCTTGAGACCGGCAATGGATTCCGGGTAGTTCGAGGAATTCCGCTCGATGATTATTCGGACGAAGAAGCTGAAATCCTATTTTGGGGGCTAATGATCCATCTTGGCGAGCCGATGAGCCAAAATGCCGCAGGCCACCTACTCGGCCACGTTCGAGATCTCGGATATGACGTTAATGACACCAAAGTCCGCAACTACCAAACTACGGCGGAACTTTTTTTCCACAATGATGCCTGCGACGTGCTCATGCTAATGTGCCGACGTGTCGCCCTCAGAGGCGGTCGGTCACGCCTAGCGAGCATCCCTGCCCTTTTCAATGCCATGTGGAGTGAAAACCCTGCCTTAACGCGCGAATTATTTCGACCCTTCGCTTTTGATCGACGCGGTGAGTCGGGTCGGCCCGATGAGGGACCGGAACCTTATTTTGTGATGCCGATTCTAAATTACTACGACGGTCTTTTGACGAGCCGTATGCCGCCCCGTTCCTACGCACAATCGGCTCAGCGCTTTGACGGTGTTCCGTTGATAACGGCGGAAATGAAGGCCGCACTAGATCTTATGGAAAATATCTTGGTCCGCCCCGAAATAAGCTTCAATTTCGATCTGCAGTCGGGCGATATCCAACTCATAAATAATTATTGTGTTTTCCATGCCCGAACGGAGTTCCAGGATCACAAAGATCTCAATCGCAAGCGCCATATGTTGCGTGCTTGGCTAAGCGTGCACAATAGCCGCCAGCTTCCACCCTGGTTCAAGCCCCGTTGGGGCAGTATTACACCAGGCGAACCACGTGGTGGCATCTACCCATCTTGCTCGGACGCCTAGAGGGGTGTCCATGATTTGAGGCGAGGGAAATACTAATGGTAAAGACAGCCAAACCGTCCAAGGATGCTCCAAATATCCTAGTAATCCAGGCCGACCAGTTGACGCCCAGTGTGTTGCCCACTTACGGCCATCCTCTGGTAAAGACACCGCACCTGGACAAGCTGGCCGCCGACGGTGTGGTGTTCGAAAGCGCATATTGCAACTTTCCGCTATGCGTGCCGTCCCGAGCCTCCATGATGGCCGGCCGGTTCGCCCACAACATCGCGTCCTGGGACAATGCCATGGAAATGCCCGCGTCGATTCCGACGCTTGCCCATCATCTCCGCAATTTGGGTTATCACACGGTCCTGTCGGGGAAGATGCATTTCGTCGGCCCGGACCAGATCCATGGGTTCACTGAGCGGGTCACTACCGACATCTATCCCGCAAACTTCGCCTGGACGCCCAATTGGATCGTGGGTGAACGCTACCGTCCCACGGGGATCAACCCGGCGGCCATTGTTGATGCTGGCGTGTGCGTACGCAGTTTACAGATCGATTACGATGAAGAAGTGGAACACGCCACCGTGCAGCAGATCCATGACCTGGCGCGGTTCCACAAGGACAAACCGTTCCTCTTATGGGCGTCGTTCACGCATCCCCATTCCCCGTATGTGACGCCACAGAAATACTGGGACCTCTATGATCACGATGACATCGACATGCCCAAGGTGCCGCCGATCCCCGTGGACGAACTGGATGAGATGAGCCGCTGGCTGTATTATGCTCACGCCCAGGACTTGCTGGATATCGAAGAAAAACACGTGCGCAACGCTCGTCACGCCTATTTCGGTATGACTAGTTACATCGACGACAAGGTGGGGCGTATCCTGCAGACGCTGGAAGAGTGCGACCTTGTCGACAACACCATGATCGTTTTTACGTCCGACCACGGCGAGATGCTCGGTGAACGGGGCAAATGGTTCAAACAGTACTTCTACGAAAGTTCTGTACGTGTTCCCTTGATCATCGCTATGCCCGGCACGATCAGATCTGGACGAGTCAGCGAGCATACGTCGCTGGTCGACCTGCTGCCAACCTTCATGGACGTAGCCACGGGCGGAAATCCGCCGGAACCGGTGTCACCATTGGACGGCCATTCGTTAATGGGACTGTTGTTGGGCGGCGATGACGGTTGGAACAACACGGTGATCTCCGAAT
The DNA here is from genome assembly GCA_964576415.1 of uncultured Magnetovibrio sp. GTDB lineage: Bacteria > Pseudomonadota > Alphaproteobacteria > Rhodospirillales > Casp-alpha2 > UBA3470. Next base: position 10,313 of record CAZNWX010000015.1, read on the forward strand.
ACACAGGCGAGGGGGTGATCGCACCCTGCAGGATGATCCGCCGTGGTAAGTACAAGTATATCTACACCCACGGCCATCCGCCTTTGCTCTACAATACGGATGATGACCCGCTGGAGCTAGCAAACCTTGCCGGTCAGGCGAACGTCGCGGCAATTGAAGCTGAGTTGGCTCGCGATCTCCTGGTTGACTGGGATCCAGACGCGATCAACGAAAAATGCATCCAGAGCCAGAAGGAACGCCTATTCATCCAAGAAGCCACAGGCGGAGAACCCACCTGGGCGTTTCACAGCCGTCAAGGCGACGGGCAGCGATATGTTCGCAACTCAGGCGCCGTCCAGGCGAAACAGAAAGCCCGCTACCCCTTCGTTGAGCCCACGCCGTTTGTGCGTTGATCATGCCCTACTGCCCAGTCGTGTCGCTCAATTTTCAGGACAGGGGAAAATTGGGCTGATAGATGTCACACTTCAAAAGGGTAATTTTAACTCGAGTTGATCGGTGGGCCATTTCGAGGGCAAAATTTTCATCGCCTTACCGTGAGCCGACTCCCAGACGGAGTACAGGAGGAGTGGACAAATGAAAGTATGTGTGGCGGGCGCTGCGGGCGCTTTCGGAATGAAGCATCTAGAGGCGCTTGACGCCATCGACGGGGTCACGGTGACATCGGTAGTTGGCGGCGTGCCGGATGACATTGAGGGCTACGCGAAGGAACGCGACATCGGTCATTGGACCAGGGACTTGGACGAAAGCCTGGCTCGTGACGACGTCGACGCGGTCATTTTAGCCACACCGACCCAGGTCCATGCCGAACAGGCTATCGCTTGCATGAAGGCCGGAAAACACGTCCTTGTGGAGATTCCCATGGCCGACAATTTGGCCGACTCTGAGGCCGTTGTTCGGACCCAGGAGGAAACTGGCGTGGTTGCGATGGCCGGCCATGTTCGTCGCTTCAACCCGTCCCACCAATGGATTCATAATAAAATTGTTGCTGGCGAATTAAAGATCCAACAAATGGACGTGCAGACTTACTTCTTCCGGCGCAAGAACATCAACGCAAAGGGTGAGCCGCGAACCTGGACCGATCATCTGCTATGGCATCACGCCTGCCACACTGTGGATCTATTCCAGTACCAGACGGGCGAGACCGCATCGGAAGCCTTTGGCCTGCAGGGCCCGAGGCACGATGACTTGGGCATCGCCATGGACATGAGCATTGGCATGAAAGTGCCCTCGGGGGCGATCTGCTCCTTGTCGTTATCATTTAATAATGATGGGCCCTTGGGCGCCTATTTCCGCTACATCTGTGACAACGGTACATATATCGCACGATACGATGATCTCTACGACGGCAAGGACGAGATTGTAGATTTGAGCGGTGTTGCTGTCTCCAATAACGGCATCGAGTTGATCGACCGGGAGTTTCTGTCAGCCATCTCTGAGGGCCGTGAACCCAACGGGAGCGTCAAGCAATGCCTTCCAGCCATGCAGACCATGGCCCGAATAGAAGAATCCTTTCAATCTTGACCTGCTCCGGGCGCAGCCGCTCAGAGGAACAGCCGGAGATCATGGTTAAACTGATGGATTCCAAGTTGAATGAATTTGGCAGTGTCTGACTTCTCCTTCCCATCACGTGGTCCGAGCGGGTATTTCAACAACTTCGATGTATCGGGTCTGGAAAGCTATTCGGAAATGGCTCTGTCGGCGTCAACTCTAAACGGCCGCCTATGCGGCGAAGAAACTGGCTGCAGGGGCGGTGGAGTAGGCAGTCCTGCAATACGATTGGGAATCGGGGCAATATTCAGATCCCTTGAGATGGATCTCCAAACCGTCGCTATCACCATTGATGGTATTCCCAGGCAAACGTTAAGCTTTCGGACAAGTGTCGCGACGGCTTTCAGACCTCGACCCTTCAAATCCCGCGTGCAATAGTCGCATCATGCAACTTCTCAAATCCAAACTCTTTGTTCTCATGTGGGGGTTATGGACGATCCTGTTTGTCCTGCCGATCCCGTTTCTCATCCTCGGCGGTCAGGCGGACCGTCGGGCGCGGACGTGTTCACAGTTCTATTGCAAGGGCTTCCTGTTCCTTTGCCGGCATATCGTAAATCTGACGTTTGAAGTCCGCGGCGATCTGCATGCCATTGAGGGTAAGTCCGTGATTTTCGCCGCCAAGCACCAATCCGCATGGGAGACAATGGCCCTCTATTTACTAGTGCCCGAGATCGTACCGGTCTTGAAGGTTAGTTTGACGAAGATTCCGGTATTTGGATGGTACCTGAAGCATTTGAAGATGATTGCCGTCGATCGAACGAGGGGCCGCAAGGCCCTTACGCACATGTATGAACAGGCCGAATCGGCCGTCGCCGAGAACCGAAACCTCCTGATTTTTCCCGAAGGCACACGTCAGGCGCCGCTGCAAAATCCGGAACTGAAGGGCGGAATATTCCTGCTCTATAAGCGTCTCGGATTGCCGGTCATTCCGGTCGCTTTAAACTCCGGCGTCTATTGGCCAAAAGGCGCCAGCACCATCGGCGCCGGAACGGTCACCCTGTATTTCCTCGATCCCATCTACCCGGGATTGGAAAAACGTGTCTTTTTGGATCAGTTGCATACGGTCATCAGTTCCGAAAGCGACAAGCTGGTGGAAGAACTCAGTCCCGACGCCATGCCTGCGCCAGCCTCGTGATCCGACGGCTTGCCCTTATAGCGATGATGGGTGCAAATAGCGCATGATTTTCGGCGAAGTATGCATAGATAAGGCGCTTGGATGCATTCTCGCCCATTCGGTTAGGTTGCCGGACGGACGGCTCAAGAAGGGCCTGCGGATTGGCGTTGCGGAGATGGCTCAGCTTAGCGATGCGAATTTGACGACGGTTGTCGCAGCGCGCCTGGAACCAGGAGATGTCCATGAGGACGAGGCTGCCAAACGGGTAGCCGAGTTTATCCGTGGCGACCATGTGGACACGACAGATCCTTTTACCGGCCGGGTCAACTTTTCCGCTGCAGTGGATGGGGTATTTGTCGCTGATGTTCGCAAGATCGCCAAAGCCAATCATATCGATGAAGGTATAACGATCGCCACCTTACCGCCCTATTCTCGGGTACGCGCTAGTCAACTCGTTGCGACCGAAAAGATCATCCCCATTGCGGTTTCTGACGCCAGTCTGTCGAACCTAGAAGCTATGGCCACGGCTGACCGCCTACGTCTGGATGTTTATCCGTTCCAGCCGAAACGGGTAGGTCTCATCCTTTCCCGGTCGCCCGGTGACGCGGATAAGGTGATGGCGAAACGGCGAGAGGCCATGGCGACGCGAGTGAATTCCTTGTCCGGCAGCTTGGTTCATCTTGCGGAGTGCGCACACCGCGAGGACGTTGTGGCCGAGGAGCTCTGCCTAGCGCAGGAAAAGGACTGCGATATCATCATGGTTTTTGGCGCGTCCGCAATTATTGATCGCGAAGACGTCATACCCGCATCTTTGACCGCAAGTGGTGGCACGATTGTGCAATTGGGTATGCCTGTCGACCCCGGCAATCTGCTGTTGCTCGGCGGTCTGGACGATACACCTGTGATCGGCGTGCCCAGCTGTGCCGCGTCAATTAAGATCAACGGGTTTGATTGGATCTTGGAGCGTCTGTTCGCCGACCTGCCTGTTGGTCGGGATGAGATCGTCGCTATGGCCGCCGGCGGATTGCTTACGGAAATTCCCTCACGTCCCATGCCGCGCGAAGTCGGGTAAGGCTTTTGCCGTCCCCATAAGCCTGTCCGGACCGTCGTTGCGGCTTCGTGTTAGAGCGTGAATGGTGAGGAGAGGAGCCAAGCATGAATTGGGCATTGTTGTCGATCATCCTGGAAACCCTCAACCTGCGCGGCCTTAAGCGCGACGTGTATAATCCAATAATGGATACTTCACTGTGCGAGAACAGCTCATGAGCATCCAATTAGCTACCAGAACGGTGACAGAGGCGATTTGGTTGTTTCGAGCGATCCGGACTAGTCTCCGCCCTGCCTAGCCGTGCCGGTGATCTGTTCACCACGACATTTTTCGATGCGCGCACCCGCCTGGGTATTGGATCGCACGCGCATGATTTTCGAAATCCTGCGATCAACCAAAGAAGTGGCCATCTTTGGCGCGATTGCCGGGGCGAGGCCCATGGACTTAGACCGGCGGTTGATTCGATATATATACAGCCGTATACAAAATTTACTGCAAATGTTCTTCTTCTTGAGGTGCCGGTAATGCTGCCACATATAGATGCGCCTGATATTGTCATCATTGGTGGCGGCAACGCTGCGCTTTGCGCCGCCATGACCGCCGCTGAGTTGGGGGCGTCTGTTCTCATGCTGGAGGGGGCACCGAAACCCTACCGCGGCGGCAACTCTCGACATACAAGGAACTTTCGCTGCATGCATAATGGCCCGCTGTCGGTGATGCACGACAGTTACGATGAAGAGGAATATTTCCAGGACCTGTTAAAAGTGACAGCGGGGAAGACCGACGAACACCTCGCGCGCATGACCATCCGGGCGTCCGAGGAGTGCCTGCCGTGGATGGAGGCGCACGGGGTTAGATTTCAGCCGTCCTTGTCGGGGACACTGTCCCTGGGGCGCACCAATGCGTTTTTTTTGGGCGGAGGCAAGGCCCTCGTCAACGCCTACTACCGGACTGCGGAGAACCTTGGGATCGAGGTGCTTTATGAGGCTCGGGTCACCCATGTAGAACTGGATGGTGATGGGGCCCAACACGTGGATTTCACCCACAACGGTCAGATCCAACGGCTGGAGCCGAAAGCCGTGATAGTCGCGTCCGGCGGATTCCAAGGTGATATCGACTGGCTCGGCCGGGCCTGGGGACCGGCGGCAAAAAATTTTCTGATCCGAGGCACGCCCTACAACAAGGGAGTGGTGCTCAAGGATCTCCTGGACCAGGGTGCAAAGTCGGTAGGCGATCCGACGCAGTGCCATGCCGTCGCCATCGACGGTCGTGCACCGAAATTTGATGGTGGCATCGTCACCCGCCTGGATTGCGTGCCGTTCTCGGTAGTCCTTAACAAGGACGGCCGCCGGTTCTATGACGAGGGTGAAGATATCTGGCCCAAACGCTACGCCATTTGGGGTCGGTTGGTCGCGGCGGAACCGGATCAGGTGGGGTATTCGATCATCGATTCAAAATCCATCGACTTGTTTATGCCGTCGGTGTTCCCGCCAACAAAGGCGGACACTCTGCCGGAACTTCTGACGGCCCTTGGCGTGCCCGTGGAGGCCGGGATGACCACTATCAAGGCGTTCAATGTCGGATGCCGGGAGGGTGACTTCCATCCCACGGAATTGGACGGGCTGGCGACCGAAGGGATCGAACCGGCGAAAACAAATTGGGCTCGCCCCATTAATGAGCCGCCCTTCTATGGCTATAGCCTGCGCCCCGGCGTGACCTTCACCTATCTCGGCCTGAAGGTCGACGAGTACGCCCAGGTTCAAAGTGACCACGGACCAATCACGAACCTTTGGGCCGCCGGCGAAACCATGGCCGGGTCAATTCTAGGTCAAGGCTACATGGGTGGGTTCGGCATGACCATTGGGACGGTTTTCGGACGCATCGCAGGACGGGAGGCCGCCAACCATGTCAAGTGAAAGCATCGTCGAAGCGGTCCGCCAGTTGCAGATCTGTGACGCCTGCCGGTATTGCGAGGGGTATTGCGCCGTGTTCCCAGCCTTGCATCGCAAGCGGGCGTTTGCCGATGGCGACATTACGCAGCTGGCCAATCTGTGTCACAACTGCCGCGGATGTTACTACGCCTGCCAGTTCACAGAGCCGCATGAGTTCGATTTGAACCTGCCGGGCATTCTCGCCCGGGTACGTCAGGAGAGTTGGCAGGACCTGGCCGCGCCATCGGGTCTGGCGCGCCTGTTTCACAAACATGGGACTGCGCTGGCCGCCACCGTGGTCATCGCCTTTGCCGCCATGATCTGGACCGCTAAGGCCGTTGGCAGCGCCGGCGGAGATGGATTCTACGCGGTTCTGTCCCACAACGCGATGGTGGCCATCTTCCTGCCCGCATTCGTACTTCCGTTGATCTTGATGGCTGTCGGCTTACGGAACTATTGGCGGCGCGTCGGTGGTGAACCGGTACGGATGGGAGATTTGACTTGGGCCTTCTCACAGGCGGCAACCATGCGGAACCTGTCGGGCGGTCATGGCGATGGGTGCAACTTCGAAGACGAAGACCGCTTTTCCCATGCTCGCCGCCACGCTCATCAGACCACGATGTATGGGTTCCTTTTGTGCTTTGCCTCGACGTCCGTGGCAACGGTCATGCATTACGCTTTCGACATGCCGGCGCCATATCCGTTGTTCTCGCTGCCCAAGCTGCTAGGTCTCGTCGGCGGTGCCTTGCTGTGCCTGGGGACGCTGGGCCTTGTAATGCTGAAACTAAATGGCTCACGGGATCTTGCGGATGCGCGGGTCTGGGGTGGCGAAATGGCGTTCGTGGTGCTGCTGTTCGTAGTCAGCGCATCCGG
>CAZNWX010000016.1:0-10834 GCA_964576415.1 uncultured Magnetovibrio sp.
CGCGGGGAAAACATTCTCTCGGGGTCGGTATTCTCAGCAAACTGAACCTCATTTTTGAAGGCTCGCTTGGGTATTTTGCCGCGGGTCTAATTGATGGGCCAAATATTCGGATCAATGGCCGGGTTGGATGGTCATGCGGCGAGAACATGATGTCGGGTTCAATCGTCATTGAGAAAAATGCGGGATCCACATTCGGCGCGGCCATCCGCGGCGGTGATCTGGTCTGCCGGGGCTCGGTTGGATCACGAACGGGTATCGACATGAAAGGTGGGACGATCATCGTAGGCGGCGATACGGGCGCCCTTTCCGGTTTCATGATGCAGCGCGGCCGCATCATCGTATGCGGAGATGCAGGGAAAGACCTGGGTGATTCGATGTACGATGGTGTTATCTATGTGGGCGGAGACATTCGGTCGCTCGGCGTCGATGCGGTTCCCGCCGAGATGACTGATCTTGAAAAAACATGGATCACCCGAAAATTGACGCAGTACGAAATGCTGCCGAAACAAGGTGTTGATCACTTCACCAAGATTGTTGCCGGCAAACAGTTGTGGAATTACGACAATCTCGAACCGACCGAAAAGAAACTCATTCTGTAGCGCGGTGAATGGAGCAATCTATGGATCAACAAGCAAAAAAAATCCTCAACCGCGACACCAGCCGGTTGGGGAATTCGTTTATCTTTCCGCCGAACGTGATCGACGATATTCACGTGAAATCGGAACTCGGCCGTTATCGGATGCGGGGCTTTTCCCTGTTCAAGAAGATACCCCATTGGGATGAACTGACGTTCCTTCCCGGCACATTGACGCGGTTCGTAATCGAAGGCTACCGGGAGAAATGCGAGACCAAGACGATCATCGGGCCGCGGGCAAAGAAACCTTTGGAACTGGACATACCAATTTATGTGACGGGCATGAGTTTCGGTGCCTTGTCTTACGAAGCCAAAACCGCGCTTGCGCGCGGCGCAACTATGGCCGGGACCGCTACGTGCTCGGGCGAAGGCGGGATGATCCCCGACGAACGCCGCTATTCTACCAAGTGGTTCTATCAGTGTATCCAATCACGATATGGCTTCAATCCACATCATCTGATGCTGGCGGACGCCTGTGAATTCTTCATCGGGCAAGGCTGCAAGGTGGGCCTGGGCGGACACTTGATGGGCCAAAAGGTTACGGATCAAGTTGCCGAAATGCGGTCCCTCCCTGCCGGTATCGATCAGCGGTCACCGGCGCGCCATCCCGATTGGCTGGGACCGGATGATCTTGCGCTGAAGATACAGGAAATTCGCGAGGTGACGGACTGGCAAATTCCTATCCAATTGAAACTGGGTGCAGCGCGGGTCTATGACGATGTCCGCATGGCGGTCAAATGTGATCCGGATTCAATTTACATCGATGGTATGGAAGGTTCGACCGGCGCGGGCCCACATTTGGCCACGGAAGAAACAGGCGTTCCCGGTATGGCGGCCATCCGGCAGGCCAGAAAGGCCATTGATGACCTCGGCAAGCACGGTGAGATCAGCCTTGTCTATGCTGGTGGCATTCGAAATGGCGCTGACGTTGCAAAAGCCATCGCGCTCGGCGCCGACGCAATATCGATAGGCCATTCGGTCCTGATGGCTCTCAATTGCAACAAGGATATTCCGGAAGCCAACTATGAAGAAGAGATCGGGGCGGAACCGGGGCATTGTTATCACTGCCACACCGGGCGCTGCCCTGTCGGCGTTGCTACTCAGGACGAGGAATTGCGAAAGCGCTTAGATCCCGATGACGCGGCTGAACGCGTTTATAATTTTCTCCATACCCTGACCATTGAAGCTCAGTTATTTGCCCGGGCTTGCGGCAAGACGAACATTCATTCACTTGAACCTGAAGATCTTGCTGCACTGACAATGGAAGCGTCGGCTATGGCCGGCGTGCCGCTAGCCGGGACCAATCACACGGTCGGCGTCGAAGATTATCACCACCTGTAATGGAGATCGGTAATGGCCGGCACGGAATATCGTGGATCTGAAATCAAAGGCGTCGATCAATTTCTGGAAGACGCGGCGGGGCTCGACAGTGAGCGTGAGAAGGAAATCGGGCAACATATCGGATACCGGTATGACGTGAACCTGGTTCCCGATTACGACCGCCTCACGCCGTTTCTTGAAAAGTACATGGAAACCATGGGGTGGGATGACCTCAACTGGCTTGAAGACGTCCATATGGGTTACGAAAGCGGCAACCCTGCCGTATTCGACCGCAACATCAACGGCTGGGTGCAAATTCCAGCGTCAATTAAGTTACCTGACAATCAGCAAGACCGGGACATGGTCGCCAGGGAACTTTTGATCAAGTTTCAAATGTCAGATCGTCATCCGCTGATCAACCTTAGAAAAACGTATATGAAGTTCTGATAGTATGCCCCGACCCTTAACCATTGCATGTCTTCAGACGCGACCGCAGGCGGACTTTCAACCTGCTTTGGATAAGGCATTGCAGCTTGCTGGCGAGGCGGTAAATTCGGGCGCGGAATTGCTTGCGCTGCCCGAATACTGCGGCGGGTTGAAGACCGACGGTGTGACAATTACGCCTCCAGCAGCCCCAGAGGAAGAACATATCGTCCTGCAGGGTTTGCGAAAATTCGCTAACGAAAATGACGTCTGGGTGGTCATCGGATCGATCGCCGTGCCGGGTCCGAATGACCGCATTTACAATCGAAGTTTTATCGTTGATCCATCTGGACGAATTTCCAGCCGCTACGACAAGATCCACATGTTCGATATCCAGCTATCCGATACGGAAGTATATCGTGAGAGCGCTTTGGTTTGTGATGGGGACCGGGCCGTTGTCACGGATACGCCGTTCGGAAAGCTAGGACATTCTATTTGTTACGATTTGCGGTTTCCGCATCTGTATCGGGATCTCGCCAAGGCTGGCGCTGAAATTCTCATGGTGCCGGCAGCATTCACAAAGAAGACAGGTGAAGCACATTGGCATGTCCTCAACCGTGCCCGCGCCATTGAAAACGGCGCCTTTGTTATCGCTCCGTGTTCAATCGGTGACATTGAGGGTGGCGGCGAATGCTACGGGCACTCATTGATCATCGATCCCTGGGGACGAGTTTTGGCCGATGGCGGTGCCGAAACCGGTATCACAATGGCGACGATTGATCTGGATGAAGTTGTGGCTGCGCGGGCTCGAATTCCAAGTCTTAGCCATGATCGTCCGTATTCGCTCGATGAACAGCGAAGAAGGGACGTGGCATGAACTCCATCGCACCACTCTTTGAGGTTTCTCATAGTCAATCGCCGCTGTGCGAAGCCTTCATGAGATGGCAATGCCGGGTACGGCAAATTGCCATGCGCGAACAGGAAGGACGTCCAAGCGATGCCATCATGCCCGCGGTCATTCTTTCGAGAAACGACGAGCCGATGGGGCATGTCATTACGATCCTTTCGAAGTTGCCGGTGTATTCACGAACGCCTGAATTGCAGCATATTTGCCGAAGCTCCAATGACCCGGCCAGGCGCCGTGAAAAGGCGATGCAGCTGCTGTCCGAATCCTATTATCAAAAACACCGCGAGTTTTCCGAAATCCTTACGGCAACATTTTTGCCCGGCTCCACTGCAGCGAAGGCCTTGGAAGAGGCCGGCGATTGCAGGCTAGTATTTGACGCCTATAGCCAGATGTTCGATTTGCGATGTCGCATCATTCGGCTCGGCAATTCACATCCGAACTTCCACGCCACTTGGTGGCACAACGTCGCATTCAATCCACAACTAGACCCAGAGACAATCATTTTGGGTTTTGTCCCTACATGGGAGACGAGTACAGCTTTTCCAGAAATTCACAAATCAAGGTAGAAGAATAGGAGTTTATACAACTATTAATTATGAAAATTTTTGTACTCTGTCTGGGACATTGACGTCGACAATAGAAGAAGAAACGCAGGATACGAACCCGCCGCTCAAAACGTTAAATACAAGCGGCATACGTTAAACCAGTAGGTAGTGAGAAATCCGCAAGCATCCGATTTTCATGTAGCCTTTTGTGGACGACACGCTGCCTCAACAAGGGAGAAAGAAAATGAAGAGCTTCACTCTTAAGTTGGCTTCAGTTGCCGTCTCAATTTTTTTGGCAATGGGCTCCAGCTTTGCGATCGCCAAGGATTCGAGCAAACCAATCGTCATTCCGACCCATAACTGGTCGAGCCAGGTAGTGATGGCCTATGTGATCGGGGGAATTTTCAAAAGCATGGGCAACAATGTGAAATACGTCCCGGCTGATCCTCAGGCTGTGTACGAAGCCATCCGCATTGGCGATGTGACGATTTCTCACGAAGTTTGGCAATCGACGTTCGGTAAATCCTTCCAAAACGCTATTGATAAAGGCGGCGTGCTCGATTGGGGTACTCATTCAGCACCAACACTTGAAGAAATGGGGGTTCCCGGCTGGGTCATTGAAAAGAACCTGTGCCCCGGTCTTCCCGATTGGAAGGCGCTGATGAAATGTCACAAGGTCTTTGCGACACCCGATTCCGGCGGCAAAGGCCGTTGGCTTGAAGGCCCGCAAAGCTGGCATGGCAACTTAATGCCTGAGCGCATCGAAGCATTGGGGTTGGCTGACAAGTACGTGGTCAAATTCGCTGGTGGCGCCGATGCGCTTTGGGCCGAATTGGCTTCGGCGAAAAAAGAAGGCCGCGCGACCATCATCTTCAACTGGACGCCGAACTTCACCGACGCCGCGGGCTTCACCTTCATTGAGTTCCCCAAATATACAGACGGCTGCCGTAAGGCCGATGGCGGTGACGGCAAATGTGGCTCACCAAAAGGCTGGCTGAAAAAAGCAGTGAACGAGAACTTCCCGAAGACGCATCCGAAAGCAGCAGGAATGTTCAAGAAGCTGTCCTTCTCCACGAGAGATATTGGTCAGATGGCCGCGTTAGTCGATATCGACAAATTGAGCCATGAAGATGCCGCGAAAAAGTGGCTCGCCGATCACAAGGACGTTTGGCAGAAGTTCGTGCAGTAACGTCTGTTGCGCCTTGGAATCTCCCCTGGTCAAAAAAAACCAGGGGAGATTTCTCATGAGGTTTGTATGATGTGAATATAACTTAATCATATCAATCGCCCGAGGCAGGACCAAGACATGCCGGTAATTAAATGTGAATCCGTCTACAAGGTGTTCGGCTCGGATGCTGAGAGTTTGCCCCAACGGGCGAATGGCACCATTGATACCGATGCGTGCCGCGACGCCGGCCATGTCGTGGGCGTTGACGGTGCGTCCTTTGAAGTTGACGAGGGCGAAATCCTGGTGGTGATGGGTCTGTCAGGATCGGGCAAATCCACATTGCTCCGCTGTATTTCAAGATTGACCGAAGCAACCGCAGGGAAAATTTTCGTCGACGGCGAGGATCTGCTGGCGCTCAACGAGAAACAACTTATCGACCTCCGCCGAAGCAAGATGGGCATGGTGTTCCAGAGCTTCGCATTGCTGCCACACAAAACGGCCCTGGAGAACATCGCCTTTCCCCTGCAGGTCAAGGGCGGCAGCATCGAAGACAGTATCAAAAGAGCCATGGAAATGGTTGAACTCGTCGGCCTCAACGGCCGGGAGAATAACTTCCCCCGGCAACTTTCGGGTGGCCAGCAGCAACGTGTCGGTATTGCACGTTCATTGGCAGTTGAACCCGACATCTGGTTCCTGGATGAGCCGTTTTCGGCGTTGGACCCGCTTATCCGCAAGGAAATGCAGGACGAGTTTCTCAGACTGCAAGGCGTACTGGGCAAGACGATCTTGTTCGTGACGCATGATTTTGATGAAGCCCTGCGACTCGCCGACCGGATCGCCATAATGAAGGATGGCGTGATCGAACAACTGGATACGCCGGCCAGTATTGTTCTCAATCCGGCGACCGAGTATGTCCAGAAATTCACCGAAGATGTCCCGCGCGAGAAAGTGCTCACGATCGGTTCCGTGATGGACCCAGTGAATGGCGCTGCGGTCTTGAGTGATCTTACCGTAAGGGAGGACGCGATCATTGAAACCGTTGCCGAAAAGGTTCTCCTTCAAGATAAGCCTGTCGCCGTATTGAACGATCAACAAGACATCGTCGGTGCAGTCTATCCATCCAAAGTGATTCATGTCTTGTTTAGTGGAAATTCCCATGATGAAGCCACGGGGTGAGTGGCGGTTATGGAGCAATTGATGAAGCATAAGAGCGTTGCGCAATTCGGCTTATTGCTGGTTGTGTTTGCTGTTTTGTGCCTCTCTATTGCCCCGTCGGATACCAATCCGTTGTGGCGGTTTCCATCGCTGATCTCCGTGTTGCCAATATGGATCAACGGCTCGGTCGACTTCATGTTGTCGGAATGGATGCCGATTGAGTTTTATGACGCGGACGTAGAAGAGTATAAGACACGCCCTCTGCTCCTCCAGGTCACCCGGATGATCTTCGCCGTCGTGTTGTTTTCCATCGAGTTACTCCGCGAGATCTTGCTTGGGGGCGTTGAGACCATCGTCGCCTTCACCAGTTGGGACTTCGTCACTGAGAACGAATGGGCGAAGATACCAGCCCTGCCGTGGACAGTAGTCGCCGGTGGCGCGGTGATCTTGGGATACAAACTCCAAGGCAAAGGTTTGGCGGTCTTAATCGCCTTTTCCACCATCTACATTTCGGCTTTTGGTCAATGGAAACCGGCCATGCAGACCCTCTCGTTCGTCATGGTCGCGGCGCCTATTTCGGTGGCCCTCGGTTTGGCATTCGGTATTTGGGCTTTCAAAAGCAAACGGATTGAAGCCATCCTTAACCCCTTGCTCAATGTCGCCCAGACGATGCCGGACTACTCGTACTTGGTGCCCATCATGGTCTTGTTTGGCGTCGGCGATCACGCGGGAGCCATTGCGACTATCATTTTCGCGACACCGCCGATGGTCCGCCTGACTTTGCTCGGTCTCAAGAAAGTGCCGCCGGATGTCGTGGATGCCGGCAAGATGAGTGGTTGCGGCAATCTTCAATTGCTATTTTGGGTTCTAATCCCGACGGCCCGCCGTGATGTCTTAATCGGCGTTAACCAAGTTATCATGCAATGCTTGGCGATGGCCGTGATTGCGTCGTTTATTGGCGCCAAGGGGCTGGGGTGGAACTTGTTGCTGGCGTTGAACCAGCTACGGATCGGGCTGGCGCTGGAAAGTGGTATCTGTATCGTTCTGATCGCCGTGGTTCTGGACAAGATGTCCCTGGCCTGGGCGAACAAGCAGGCCGACTATTTTGCCGACCTCAACTTCGTCGATAGGAATAAACACTTCCTAATGTTTGTGTTGGTGTTGGCGGTAGGCGTTTTGCTGGCTTACGTCGGTACGTTCTTCTTCAAGGAAGGCTTCAACTATCTCTATATCGTTCCGCACAACAAGGGCATTACGACCGAGCCGTTCTGGCAGGCCGGCATTGATTGGATTTGGGATACGTTCTTCTTCACCCTCAAAGCCTTCAATGTGTTTTTGATAACCAACGCGCTAGTCCCGATGAAGAACGCTTATCTCGGCATGCCCGTTGTCGCGACATTCGTGTTGGTCATGGGAGTTGGGTACATCATTGGCGGTATTCGCTCCGCTTTGGTTGTCGGCGGTTTCTTGCTTTTCATTGCCTTGACCGAGTGGTGGGACCGCGCCCTGATCACGGCCTATATGGCAACCTTCGGCGTCATCGTTTCAGGCATCCTTGGCATCACGATAGGCGCTATATGCGCGCAAAATCAGCTTGCGTCGAAAGTGATCCTCACGCTCTGCGACACGTTGCAAACCTTCCCGTCATTCATTTATCTGATCCCCGTGATGATGTTGTTCGGCGTTACCGATACGTCGGTACTTATTGCCGTCATCATCTACGCCACCATTCCGGCTGTCCGCTATACCGTCGAAGGCCTTCGCAGTGTTCCGCTGTCTTTGCATGATGCGGGGTCCATGTCCGGCGTCAATCGTCTGCAACGACTGATCATGATCGAGCTTCCTCTGGCATTTCCGCACATGATGCTGGGAATCAACCAGACCGTCGTATTTGCCCTGTTCATGGTGATCATCGGTGCGATGATCGGCACAGACGACCTGGGTCAACTTATTCTCAAGGCGTTGTCAGATAAACACGGTATCGGCAACGGTTTGACTCTGGGGCTTTGTGTAGCGTTCATGGGATTGGCCATCGATCATATGATCCGCACCTGGGCTGCGAAACGACGAGAACTGTTGGGGGCGGGTTAATGCATGGTCCTTTCGGGTATTGAACAAGGCGTTGGCGAGGCTGCAATCGATGGGCAATCCGAACCCTTTTGAAACCACCAACGAGTTCGCCGGAGTAATTCTTCGCGGGCAACCCGTGTTGCCGCCCGGAATTGAACGCCATCCCGTGCCCGGCGGCGGTTCTCGGGCTATCCGGATAGAAAAAGATGACGAAATAACGGTGCTTGATTTCGAAGGCATGCAAGCGGCGGAGCTTGTTTTCTTTGCGCCTGACGGCTCTTCCGACGCGGCGATGATTGGCGCGCGAAGTGCGGGCGAAGCTAACGGGTTGAAGTCAGTTCTCGGGCAGCCGGAACGCTCCGCGCGAAACGTCGCGCGTGCATTGGACGTGGCCGGGTTTGATATTTCCGCGGCTGATGCAGTTCGGGCCTTTTCATCCGGTTCGGTGGCTGGCGACATGGAAAGCTACCGTGCAGCATCTGATGGTCTGCTCATCGCTGCAGCGCCGGGCGAACCCATGTCTCCGGAAGATCAGAATCCGCCGACCGAAATCATCGTCTATGTCCGCCGCGCGGCGCCTGCCTTGGAGACCGAGAACCGGCAACCCCCGCCACCGCTGGCCGATCCCGTGCTCGATGAGAATATTCAACCTGGTAATGCCATGGCATTTGAGGTTGAGGCAGGGCAGTTCATTCAGATCGTCGATGTGCAAGGCCGGGAATGTTCCGACTTCCAAGCGTTCTCCCGATCTGCTTTGGACAAAGGCTTGGAGCGCGATATTGATCCGACGACAACTCGCTCGCTGATGGGTGCGCTTTATCCGGCGCCAGGCTTGTTCTCCAAGTACTTCAGCTCTGATCATGAGCCCTTGGTTGAAATCATTCAGGATACCTGTGGACGGCACGATACCTTCGGTCTCGCGTGTACGGCGCGCTATTACGAGGATCTGGGCTATCCCGGCCATGTCAATTGCTCCGACAATATGAACGCCGAACTCGCTAAGTTCGGTATTCGCCCGCGCGGCGGTTGGCCGGCCATCAATTTCTTTTTCAATACGCTCCTCGACGACACCAATGCCATCGGCATGGACGACCCGTGGTCTCGTCCGGGAGATTTCGTATTGTTGCGCGCGTTGATCGATCTCGTATGTATTTCAACCGCCTGTCCGTGTGACGTCGACCCGGCGAACGGCTGGAACCCCACCGACATTCAAACGCGTGTCTATAAGATGCATGAGGATTTTCAGCGCTCAATCGGTTGGCGCAAGACCCCGGAGGCTGACGTGGAAGAGACCAAACAAACTGCATTTCATGAGTGTTTCGCGCGGCATACCCGCGATTTCGTTGAATACAACGGGTATTGGCTGGCGAAAACAATGACCTCACACGGCGCCATCGCCGAATATTGGGCCTGCCGCGAGAAGGCCGCGATCATGGACCTGACGCCGCTCCGGAAATACGAAGTGACAGGCCCGGACGCAGAGGCGCTGATGCAGCTTTGCGTGACGCGTAATATGAAGAAGCTATCCATTGGCCAGGTGGTCTATACGGCTATGTGTTACGAACACGGCGGTATGATTGACGACGGTACCGTTTTCCGCTTGGGGGATAACAATTTCCGCTGGATCGGCGGGAATGATGATTCTGGTCTATGGTTACGAAAACAGGCCCATGACCATGGATTCAACGCGTGGGTAAAAAGCTCAACAGAGCAATTGGCGAATGTCGCTGTTCAGGGCCCATTATCCCGCGATATCCTCGCACAAGTTTTTTGGACCGCGCCAACTCAACCGACGATCGGCGAGCTTGATTGGTTCCGCTTCGCTGTCGCACGCGTTGGCGACTTTCACGGCGCTTCGTGCGTCATCAGTCGGACCGGATACTCCGGTGAACTGGGGTACGAAGTTTTCTGTCATCCAAAAGATGCCAAAGCCGTGTTCGATGCGATCTGGTCCGCCGGCGAACCCATGGGAATGGCGCCGCTTGGTTTGGACGCGCTCAACATGCTGCGCGTCGAAGCCGGATTGATTTTCGCGGGCTACGAATTCACGGATCAGACTAATCCCTTCGAGGCCGGAATCGGATTCACGGCACCGCTGAAAACCCAAGAGGATGATTTCATCGGTCGCGCCGCCATTACCGAGCGCAAGGAGCATCCGCAGCGCAAGTTGGTCGGCCTCGACGTTGAGAGCGGTGTCGTACCGTCGACGGGTGACTGCATCCGTGTCGGCAAAGCGCAGGTCGGAGAGATCACGTCCGCCGTAAAATCTCCGATCCTCGGTAAGGTCATCGCATTGGCACGCGTGGATGTCGTTCACGCTGAACCCGATACATCGGTCGAAATTGGTCAGCTAGACGGACAGCAGAAACGCTTGTCCGCGACAGTCGTCTCGTATCCGCACTTCGATCCGAAGAAAGAGCGGGTGAAGGGAAACTACGAACCGCCGGATGGACCAGCAGCACCCTAGTTCTGACCCGGAGATTTTTCTTAGCCAATTTGAATTGAGCTGGCGGGCGTAGAAGTAGCCCCCGAATCGACGATCTTTCTGCCTGCCTCATACTGCACGATAGATTGTCAAATGGGGACGTCTTGTACCAAGAATGGTATACTAT
>CAZNWX010000016.1:10844-16822 GCA_964576415.1 uncultured Magnetovibrio sp.
TATATTGGTGTTATATTGGTTATCGTGTAATATCCCATTGATAGGCAAATTACGGACAAATTGCCAGGCTCCCAAAGGAGCCTGGGAGACGGGAGTGTGGGCTACTATTCAGTGCCCCGAAGTTTCCGTTAGAGGGGAAAGGTTTGACCGATGGATAGCAACCTAGATGCACTGACGACCGTATTCACGGAGTTCTATTACTGGATCACGGTTCCGCTGATGTTCCTGATCCACGTTGGCTTCTGTATGTATGAGGTCGGGGCGAGCCGACGGCGCAACCACATGCACACGCTGATGAAGAACTCGATGATTATTCCGCTGGTCACCGTGACTTTCTTCTATTTCGGATGGTGGCTCTATTGGGCCATGCCAAACGGACCGTTTATCACCGGCGGCCTTGATCTGGCTGCTGGAGAGGCCAATACGCCCTGGTCGAACTCCATGGCCACGAATTTGGGCGATCGAATTACAGGCGTGTTCTGGGCGGCGTTCTTGCTGTTTTCCTGGACCGCGGCCTCCATCGTTTCCGGTTCCGTCGTTGAACGAATTAATTCCGGCGCTTTTTGGATCCTTGCCGTGGTTATCGGTTCCGGCGCGTGGATCATCGATGCCGCATGGGGGTGGCACGCCAGCGGTTGGATGGTCAAACTCCTCGGGTATCACGACGCCTACGCCTCCGGTGTCATTCACGCCGTTGCTGGCGGGTTTGCCCTTGGGATTCTCGCTGTGCTGGGGCCACGGCTCGGAAAATTTGCGGCGGATGGCACGCCGCGGGAGATTGCACCACATAATCCATGGATGGTCTGCGTCGGCTTGTTCGTCATCTACACGGGCTTCTGGGGTTTCTACGCGGCCTGCAATGTTCCGGTCATTAGCCCCGATGGTATCGGCGGTCTCATCACCGGTAAAACCTGGACGGCAACCACGATCTATCTCACGCCGACCACCCTTGGCGCGATCACCTTCAATTTCCTGATGTCGCTTTCCGGCGGCATGTTGATGGCCTTTGCGGTGTCCAAAGGAAACCCGTTTTGGACGTATTCTGGTGGGCTAGCTGGTATTATCGCAGCGTCGGCTGGCAATGATCTTTACCACCCGATCCAAGCCATGATCATCGGCGGTATCGGTGCGGCGTCCGCCTACAAGTTGCACTTTTGGGTCGAACGGAAATTTAAGATCGACGATGCGGTTGGTGCCGTTGCAGTGCACGGATACGCCGGATTTATCGGGTTGGTGATCTCCGGCTTCGTACTTTGGGGGCATCCCAGTTCAGTGTACGAGGGGTACGCGGCCATCAACCCGCTCGGCCAATTCGTTGGAGCCGTCATCATGTTCGGCGTTCTCGGTTTCCTGCCTGGCTGGGTAGTCGCAAAAATCTTGAGCGGCATGGGCATGTTGCGCATTCCGAAGAAAGTTGAGCTGATGGGGCTTGATTTCGCATCGGATCAAGATGAACAAGCGGCTGCCGCCGAAGTGCGCGACGCTGAAAAGGCGCTTATCTGAAAAATACACGGCGAATGAATAAGGAGACCACAAATGGCAACGACAAATATTGATAGCTGGGCCGTGGACCTGAAGGAGATCGGTGCGATTTACCCCTTCCAGGGTTCAGAGGGCCTTCTCGTGGTGATCGGTCTCGCAAGCTGGATCGCGTGGCACGTGTGGTGCGCGCGATGGGAGAAAAGAACCCATGACGAGCAGGTTGCGAAATTTGGCGATCAAGAGGATTTGAGAACGGCCTCGGGAGCCGACTGACCTTGGCGTCCATCGATTACGTTACGGCGCCGTTGCTACAAGCCGAAGATATATTGATCGAGCGCGGAAACAACGTCAGCTCCGAGACGGGCAGGCTTTGTGGGAACACGTATGGACCTCTGTTCCCTATGAATTTCGACAATTCTCGATGCTGCATATCTGCAACATGCTCTGTCGGTTGACGATTTAACGTGTTGATTGTAAGAGACTAATTTCAGTTATCTAATCAACCTCATAGTCTGATGCGGCCGCATTACGCTAGGTGAATGTGGTCAAAATTTGGTTGCGCATTGTCGCTAGGCCGCGGCCCGGAAAGTCTCCAGTGGCGTCGTTGGTCACCCGCCCCAAGAGTTTGGGAATTTGAACCCACGGAATGCTGATAAGCAGTTCGTCAAAGGGACCGGGGTGGTCGGGGCACCCGTCTTCCATTTCAGTTCCGAAGAACCCGTCTTCGTTGACGCCTATCAATGTACCGATCCGGACGCGTTCCCGGTTTTGATATTCAACAATGGCTTTGGCCAAATCTCGGGTCTTGGGGGTCCCGTCGTGCCAATGCCGCTTAGCCGGATGGGCTCTCGACATGATGAACTTTGTACTCACCTCTGGACATGGATCCAGTGACGCTTTGTACCCGAGGGAAGTCCGGTCGAAATCTAACGAACCGGAGATCTTTCGCGAGGCACGGTGAATCTTTTCGCCCCCATATTTCCCCGTATTCACCCGCAAAAGTTACACAGTCAATCTGCCTCGAAAAGCGCCCTCTCTATCTCACGGCGTTTCCCCAACCCTGGAAAAATATGCTTGTCCGGTCCACCTCTTCGCCACTGCCATCAGATGTTGGCGGCTCTATCTTGATCGTCACGTAGAAGCCTCTGATGAATTGGGCTGGCGCGAAAATTACCTGAACCAATGTTAAATACGAGACTGACAGTAGCCGAGAATTGGTTTGGATTTAACCACGGCTCTAATAGGGCATGGATAGCCTTTTCGATCATGGCGAGATCCCGCCTTAGCAGCTCCTCGCCTTGGGCTTTGGTTAGGGTATGGCTGTACTTATTCACCCATTTACCGTCGAGACCTCGAAGGCTTCCATAGCCGGTCGTCCAATATCCGGCTGGATAAACATATGGCTTCCCACCTTTCGGCCTTCCCTCGTAGAAGGGGGCGTGCGCCAAATGGCGGAGATCAACGTGACTAAGCTGCAAGCGGACTAGCCATAATTGCCGGTATTGTCAGTTGGCTCCAATAGGCCTGACAATGCCCCCAACTATACATTCTGTTCAACATGGCGTGGCTCTCATAGCGGCCGTTGCCGGGCTACCGGCTGACGGCTATCATCCGCGGCAGCTTCCCTGATGTTGTCACGAAAGATTATTTAATTCATGGGCGGACCTTCGCAAATCGGCACTTCAGCGGCCGTTCGTATCGCGGTGGATATTGGCGGTACCTTCACGGATGTCCAGGTGCTGGACGAGGACAGCGGGGCCTGTTTTGCACACAAGGTGGCGAGCCGTCCTGATGACCCTGCCGCTGCTTTGATCGATGGCCTGCAACAAGCCGCCGAACGCTTCGGCTTTGATTTGTCGCAGGTCAGTATGCTGGTCCATGGCACCACGATCGCAACGAACGCCGTCCTTGAGCGCAAGTTGCCGGTGGGCGCTCTGGTGACAACTTCAGGCTTCGAAGATGTCTTGGAGATCGGCCGGCATCTCCGCCGGGACGTGTATGCAAATCGGGCCGAGCCGCGCAGCCTACTTATTCCCCGCTCGCGCCGTTTTGGCGTTGTCGAGCGCATCCGAGCTGATGGTAGTGTGGAGTGTGAACCAACAGCAGATGAACTGAAAGTTTTGGCCGCTCATATTGCCGGATCCGGCGCAGAAACCCTGGCGGTCTGCTGTTTGAATGCGCATGTGAACAGCGAACATGAACGTGCGATCGCCGCCGTTATTGCTACGGAACTGCCGACGTTGCCCATATCCCTGTCTTCCGATATCAGTCCCGAGTTCCGGGAGTTTGAGCGCACATCCACCACGGTGTTGAATGCCCTGCTGATGCCGGTGGTGGGTGATTATCTGGCCCGCCTGGAGAACCTGCTGCGCGGCCAGGGCCTTATGGCCCCCGTTTATCTGGTTCAATCAAATGGCGGTGTGGCGACGCCGGCGATCGCCGCCAGTCAACCGGCGCGACTATTGTTATCTGGTCCCAGCGGCGGCGCCCGGGCGGCGGAGAGTCTAGCCGAGATCTTGGGCGAGAAAAACCTAGTGGCGGTCGATATGGGGGGCACCAGCTACGACGTTTCCTTGGTCCAAGACGGTCGTATTCGCCTCATTAATCTCGGCGAAGTCGACGGCTGTCCCGTGCGCCTTCCCATGATAGAAATGCGGACCATTGGTGCTGGAGGTGGTTCTCTGGCGACAACCGATGATGGCCAAAGCCTTTGGGTCGGCCCACATAGTGCCGGGGCTGACCCGGGCCCGGCCTGTTATGGTCGTGGTGGGGATCGCCCTACGGTGACCGATGCCAACTGCCACCTCGGGCGGATTGATGCCAGCCACTTTCTTGGCGGAACCATGACCCTGCATCCCACGGTGGCGGCACGGGCATTGGAGAAGGAGGTGGCGGAGCCTCTCGGCATGGATCTCGATACGGCCGCGGACGGTGTGTTGCGTGTGGCGGTCAGTCATATGGCTTCCGCAATTCGCCTGAGCCTGTTTGAGAAAGGCCTCGACCCAGCCGACTTTGCGCTGGTGTCCTTCGGTGGCGCCAGCGGCCTGCATGCTTGCGATACGGCAACGGACCTCAACATCCGAACAGTGATTTTTCCACGCGATCCAGGCACGCTGTCGGCTTGGGGCATGCTATGGTCCGACATCACACACAATATCTCCCGATCCATGTTGATGCCGGCCTGCGACGATGCGGAACATCACCTCGCGCCTGTTATAGCGGCGATGACCAATCAGGGCCATGAAAGCCTTGCCGCCGACGGCATTGGCACCTCCGATCACCACATCGAGTGTGAATTGGATTTGCGGTATCCCGGCCAAGCTTATGAAATCGCGGTGCCCTATCGGCAGGCGGGGGGCATAGGCGCTGCGCTTAGTGCTTTCCATGATGCACACCAGGCCCAATTTTCTCACTGCGACGAAACGAGTCCCGTGGATATTGTCAACGTGCGCATGACGGCGCACGGCTTGCTCCGAAAACCGACCGCCGCGCCTGCGATAGCGCCAACCAAGGTTGCCCAACCGAATCTACGCCAAGTTTATCTCGATGGCACCCGGCGGGACCTACTCGTTTACGAGCGCCAGCATCTGCCCAATGATGAACTGATTGGCCCGCTGATCATCGAAGATCCTCATTCAACGCTGCTCATACCAACGGGCTGGTCGTTGCAGCTCGCCCTGACGGGAGAAATTATCGCCAGATATGAAGGGGCTGAACCATGAGTGAGCTCGACCCGGTTCGCGTAGAGATTATCCGTAACGCCCTGGTGTCGGCGGCCGAAGAAATGAGCGTGACAATTTGGCGGACGTCGCGCTCCTCCGTGGTCAGGGAAATTCTCGATTACTCCACATGCGTATTTGATGCCGGTGGTCATTCTGTGGCTCAAGCCGCCCGCATGCCTGTGCATCTCAATTCCATGGCGGCGTGTCTCGAAGATTTGCTAGCCGGCCCCATGCCCATCGAGACCTGGAATGACGGTGATATCATTGTCACCAACGATCCCTACAGCGGCGGTCAACATCTCCCGGATATTCTGACCTTTAAGCCGGTCTTCTTTGAAGGCCGGCGCATCGCCATTGCCGGGGTCTTGGTCCATCATCTTGATGTTGGAGGCGGGGCGGCTGGCAGCTACGATGCCAGCGCGACGGAAATCTTTCAAGAAGGCTTCCGCATTCCACCGCTGAAGATCGATGAGGGAGGACGGCGCAACCAGGCTGTGATTGAGCTGTTGTTGGCCAATAGCCGGGAGCCGGCCAACGTGGGCGGGGATTTTGCCTCGCAATTGGCGGCATTGGATATTGGCGTTGCCGGGTTGCAACGGATCGCACAACGATACGGGGCTGACACGCTGGCTGAGGCCACCAAAACAATTCAGAACCGCTCCGAAACGGCCATGCGGAAGCTGATTGGTGCTGTCCCCGACGGCGTATACGCGTTTGAGGATTTTGTTGATGATGACGGTATCGATTTGGATCAACCGCTGAAAATTAAGGCGG
>CAZNWX010000017.1:0-16233 GCA_964576415.1 uncultured Magnetovibrio sp.
CCGAAGTCGCATCCATGAAGGACGCAGCCAGCTTTATGTCGAAATCCTGGCAGATATACCGATGTAAGGATTTCGTCAACGACGCCTCCGGAAGCCTGTGTGAGATCGTCGACCCAGACGATCCCTTAGACCCGGTTATCCAGTCGCTCACCGCCGACAGCCTGATCCTCTACATCGAGCCCAACCCAGTCTACGAAAAGGAATTGAAGAAGCGCGCCCGCACGCATCCGAAACCCTTATTCTACAACCCGGTCTTCATCACGCCGGCTCTCACCGGCAAACCGGACGACGGCGTCGGCATTGACCCGCTGGATTTTGCCCGGCCCCTGTTCCCAGAGCTTTTAGAATTTCGCAAACCACGTTATCGCAAGATCGCCAACAATTACGGCTTTACAATTCACGCCGACGAACTATTTCAACCAGACGAGAACGGCAATACATTGCCGGACGCTGCGCTTTTCCTGGACAAGGTCCACGCCACAGTCATGGAACAGGCCAGCCAATCGGAAACGGCGGCGGCCAACCTACAACGCTACCTCGCGGCCTGTGAAGGCCGCGCAACTCTCCGCAACGGACATTAAGCGGAAACGGACAAAGAATGCCGATCAAAATTCCCGACGGGCTGCCGGCCCGCAAAACCTTGGAAGAAGAAGGCGTCCTCCTAATCAAGGAGGAACGCGCCATCCTTCAGGACATCCGCCCTATGCGGATCGCCATCGTCAACCTGATGCCGGAGAAGATAAAAACCGAGACGCAGTTGGCCCGCGTTCTGGGCTCGACCCCGCTACAGGTGGAGATGACGCTGATTTCCATGGCGTCGCACACGCCAAAGAACACATCGGCGCAACACTTGTTGGATTTCTATCGCCCCCTAATCGAAATCCGGAACCAGAAGTTTGACGGCCTCATCGTCACCGGTGCGCCTATCGAGCAACTGCCGTTCGAAGACGTCACCTACTGGGAAGAATTAGGTGAGATTTTCAACTGGTCCCTCACCAACGCCCACAGCAACTTCCACCTCTGCTGGGGCGGGCAAGCTGCACTGAACCACTTCTACGACATTCCCAAGTACCAATTGCCGCAAAAACGATTTGGCATCTACACCCATCGAGTCCTCGACCATACGTCCTTGCTGATGCGGGGCCTAAATGACGAAATTCCCGTACCCGTATCCCGGCACACGGAGAACCGGATCGAGGATTTCGCCAATTTCGGTCATCTTCAGGTACTCATGGATTCCGAAGAGGCCGGCATATGCATGGTACTGGACCACAAGCTCCGGCACGTCCACATGTTCAACCATATGGAATACGATTCGACAACCATCGGCGACGAATACCAGCGCGACGTGGCGAAGGGCGATGACGTCCAATTGCCCGCCAATTATTACCCCGACGACGATCCGTCGAAGGCGCCGGTCAATACCTGGCGGGGCAACGGCCACTTGTTATTTGGTAATTGGCTGAACTACGTTTATCAGACGACGCATTATGATCTGGAGGAGATCGGAACAGATCGCGAGGGAATTTGACAGAGCTATAGGGAGGCAAGGCAAGGCATGGCGATCGAGAGACGGCCATTTGGTAAAACTGGACATGATAGTTCCGCCATCATTTTCGGCGCCGCTGCGCTGAAGAACGTGGATCAGGATACCGCCGACCGCACCCTTGAACTTCTTTTCGAATATGGCGTCAATCACATCGACACGGCACCACGCTACGGCGATGCAGAACTCCGCATCGGGCCCTGGATGGATCGTCACCGCAAAGACTTCTTCCTAGCAACCAAGGTGGATCAGTGGGGTTACGAAGACGCCAAGGCGTCCCTGCATCGTTCGCTGGACCGGTTGCGCACGGACCATGTGGACCTCATCCAGTTACACGCTTTCATCTTTCCTGATGATTGTGAGCAGGCTTTTTCTGAAAACGGCGCCCTACGCGCCCTGACGGAGGCCCGTGACAAAGGTCTGATAAAGAATATCGGCATTACCGGACACGGCTGGACAGTGGCCGCCATGCACCGGAAGAACCTGGATCTATATCCCTTTGATTCCGTTCTTATGCCCTGGAACTGGTTTGCCGCCAATCACCCCTACTACCGCCCAGACTTCGACGAGACCTTGGCCTATTGCCGGGAGAACGGCGTCGCCGTGCAAACCATCAAGGCGATCGCCCGGGGTCCTTGGGCGGCCGGGGCGACCGAAGATCAGAATACCTGGTATCAGCCTCTGACCGATGAGGCCGCTATTCGCGAGGCCGTCCATTGGGTCTTGGGCGAACCAGACATCTTCCTGAATTCCGTGGGTGACGTCGATATTCTGCCCATGGTTCTGAAGGCTGCCAACGAACTGATCCGGAAGCCATCCGATATGGCCATGGGTAAGTTGGCTGAGGATCAGGGACTGGTGTCGATCTTCGGGATTTGACCTAGAGCGTTTCCGCCGACACGGGCACCACATAAGGACCCTCGGGTATCACCGCGACCGCTGGATCGCCCGATGCGGCGACGGCGTAGGCGATGGCGGCGTCCAGGTCTTCGACGATATCCACGCCCGTGGCCACCCGCTCATCGGCATCTAAACCCTCCGTGTAGAGACAGATTTTGCCAATCCGCATGGGTTTCAGTTGCATCTCCGTCTGCCACTCATCGATCTCGGCGAAACGCTTCCCCGTCAACGTATTCAGAAACGCCGATTGTCCCAGCGCCACCAGCTTGTCCTGTGCGGCGCGGAATTCTTCCGAACCAAAACCCTCCGAACAGGTGGCAGCGATCAGCAGCGTGCCGCCGGGCTCCAGAATGTCGATGGGCGTTACCATGCCCTTAATGGTTTGGTAGTAAGTGCCGTCCAGGGGGTAGCCAGCCGACGAGGTAACCACGGTCTTGAACTTGCGCCCCACCGGAATGACCGCCGCCGGACGAACGAAGTCGACTGCCGCTGCATGACTTTCCAGGATGTCCCCAAAGCTGACGAACACCAGGTCGCGTTCTTCGTTGATAACAGTATTTAGCGCCCAGACGTCGCCCACTATCTTGACGATCTCCAGCTGCTCTTCATGCAGGGGATTGGAGACGAGGTTGCACTGGATGGCATGCGGGTCTTCCATGAATCGCGCGCTGTGGAAGGTCCGGATCGTGTCCTCGTGCGCCACACCCGGCGCGATCACCTTGCGCCCACCGGACCAGCCGGCCATGAAGTGCGGCTCCACTAGGCCGGTGGCAATACGGATATCCGCCTCAACGAACCGGCGGTCCAATTTCAGCGGCACGCCGCGCCCCGGCGTCACTCCGAGATCTACGTGAGCGGCATCATCGCGGGCGAAATGGTTCTCAACGCGAACATTCTCCAAGACCCAGTCATCGCCGACCAGTTCGCGAAGCTCGTCACCTTCGTTAGGCCGATGCAGGCCAGTCGCTACCAACACGGTGATACCGTCCAGGGGCATGCCGGCTTCGATTAACTCCTCGATCATCGGGCGCAGGAACAGCTTGTTGGGCACTGGCCGGGTGATATCGCAGATCAAGATGCAGGCGCTCCGCTTGCCGGCCGCCGCGTCCTTCAACCGGCTCGCGCCCATGGGATTAGCCAGCGCATCAAATACGGCACCGGCCGGATTAGAGATCTTGGGCATACTCGGTTTACGGATAATGGTGGGCTCGCAATCGGGTGGCAAATTGACAACCAACTTGTCCCGTCCGTAGGATATCTCGATCCGGTTGCTACCGCTCATAGCCCCCCCTATCTTCCATTTGGCGTATTTTGCCCCTCCCCTAAGTGGGGCGCAACGGGGTTCACGTTTTCCCAACAGTCCAGATGGCGTATAAGGAGGCGTTCGAAGAGGAACAAGTTGGGGAGGCCGGTCCTGGCCCAGATCGATCAACAGGTGTCCGCCATACATCTGGATGCCGTAGGCGGCGTCGCCGGCGATATGTTCGCCGCCGCGATCCTGGACGCGTGTCCCAATCTATGGCCACGATGCGAGGCCGCCATTTCCGCGCTTACCCTGCCCGACGGCACGTCGGCACGGAATGAGACCGTCACGCACAAAGGTTTTAAGGGGACCCGGTTCACCGTTCAACTGCCCAGCAACGGAAAAACAAAGGACCATGACCATACCCCGTGGATCGCAATCCGATCGATGCTCGTGGAAGCGCCGTTAGAAGCCGGGGTCCGCGATACCGCAATAGACATATTTACTATCCTCGCCGAAGCCGAAGCCGCCGTGCACGGTATCGCCCCCGATGATGTCAACTTCCACGAGGTCGGCGCCATTGACTCAATCGTAGATATTTCGGTCGCGGCGGTTCTCATCAATGCCCTGGCGCCATGTTCTTGGTCCGTAGGGCCCCTTCCACAAGGACGCGGACAGGTTAAAACGCAGCACGGTTACATCCCCGTTCCTGCGCCGGCGACGGCAAAAATTCTCGAAGGCTTTCTGTTCGTTGATGACGGAGAAAATGGGGAGCGCGTAACACCCACCGGCGCTGCCATCCTCAAGTTTCTGGAGCCCGCTGTATCAAGCGCCACCGAGCCGCGCGCGTTGTTCGGTACCGGCATGGGTTTTGGCACCAATAAATTCGAGAGCCGGGCTAACATGCTGCGAGCCGTCCTATTCGGTGCACCCGCAATAACCACGACCAACGACGTAGTCGAGGTTCTGCGTTGTGAAATTGACGACCAGACAGGCGAAGACCTTGCCGTCGCCGTGGATCACCTGCGGGCAACAGATGGCGTTTTGGACGTCTGTCAATGGCCCGTATTCGGGAAAAAGGGCCGCATCGCCACCGCGCTTCAGGTTCTGGCGCAGCCGGCGCGCGCCGAATCCATTACCGAGACGATCCTGGCGGAGACAACAACGCTTGGTGTCCGCCGCACCGCCCAACTTCGTGACATCCTGTCGCGCGTCCACGTCGACGCAGACGGCGCGGACGTGAAACTGGCGCACCGCCCGGGCGGGGTGACGGCTAAGGCGGCCATCGACGACGTCTCTACCATTAAGACTGCCAAGGCTAGAGAAGCCCGACGCCGCGCCGCGGAAAACAAAGCTTTGCGGGAAGGATTCGATGATGACCGGTGATCGTTGGATCCCATTGCGTACGGCGCTCAAACCAGTGCGCGATGGCGCCATTGCGGTTTCCGGCGGCGTCGATTCCACAACTCTCGCCGCGTTCGCCCACGATCTCCTGGGCGCAAACGGCGTTCGCATGGTCCACGCCATCTCCCCCGCCGTCCCGGCGGCGGCCACGGCGCGGGTCCGCGATCACGCAGCGCGTCTGGGGTGGTCCTTGTCCGAAGTTGATGCCGGGGAATTTAACGATCCCCACTATCGGGCAAACCCTGTGAACCGCTGCTTTTATTGCAAATCTAATCTCTACGGCACACTCCGGCGCATATGCGATGGCGTGATCATGTCAGGCACCAATACCAACGACTTGGGCGACTATCGGCCAGGGTTGCAGGCCGCCACGGACAACGACGTCCGCCATCCCTATTTAGAGGCGGGTATGGATAAGGCGGCAGTTCGAGCGCTGGCCCGCGAGCTTAACTTAGACGACCTTTCGGAACTACCGGCATCGCCGTGCCTGTCGAGCCGGATTGAGACCGGCATCGCTATCCAGGCGCCCCTCCTGGCATTGATCGACACTATCGAAACCTGGCTCCTCGAAACGCTCGGCGCCGAGACGGTGCGGTGCCGGGTCCGCCAACAGGGCATGGTGATCGAACTCGATCCGACGGCCCTCGAGGCCCTGTCATCAGATCAGCGACGGTCCATTGTCGACGGCGCGACAGCCCGCATGCCTGAGGACGTCGCCATGGCCGTCGACTTCGCCCCTTACCAACGCGGCAGCGCATTTGTCGGCGCGCCAAAAACACCGGCAGCATGAACCCGCCATGACCGAACAGGAAATGACCATCGACTTTCAGCGGACCGAACGTCTCGGGTTTGGTGAGGCCGTGTTCTGCACCGACAAGTCCCCACGCCAGATCAACGAAATCTTGGTCGCGGTCCAGAATGACGGCTCGCCGATCTTGATGACCCGGCTTTCCGAAGCGAAGTTCGACGCTCTAGATGCCGCGCATCGCGACGCCATGGATTATGACCCGGTATCCGAAACCGGGTTCTTCCGCTTAGCACAGACACCTGGCCGGTCCGGACGGGTCGCGGTCGTCACCGCCGGCACATCGGACGCCCGCATCGCGCGGGAAACATCACGTACGCTTGAGTTCAACGGAGAAGAGGCAACACTGTTCTTCGATGTGGGCGTCGCCGGCCTGTGGCGGCTGACCAGCCGGTTGGGCGAGATCAAGGCGCATCCCATCGTTATCGCCGTGGCAGGCATGGACGCGGCCCTGGTGAGCGTATTGGGCGGATTGATCCCCGGCATTATGATCGGCGTTCCAACCTCCACCGGATATGGCGCCGCCCGTAATGGCGAGACGGCCCTTGGTGCATCGCTGTCCAGCTGCGCGCCCGGTGTCACCATCTGCAATATCGACAACGGTTACGGCGCTGCATGCGCCGCCCTTCGCGCGCTGCATTCCGCAACGCTTTTGGCTCCTTCCAACGCAGGATAATAATCATGCTCCCCTCTTCCATCCCCATTCCCATTCCAGGCGGCCTACATGATCCGCTGCCACGATTTGTCAAGGTTGGTCAAAAGTTCGACCTCTCAGCGCTTTCGGATATCGACGCCGCCGTTGCTGAACAGTTCCAGCGGTTTGCCGATATCGATTTGACTGGCAAGAGCGTTGCAGTTGGGGTTGGCAGCCGCGGCATCAAACAGCAACCCGATGTCGTGAAGGCGCTGATTAGGGAACTCAAGGCCGCCGGCGCCAAACCGTTCATCATTCCGGCCATGGGTAGCCACGGCGGCGGTTCCGCCGAGGGCCAAACCGCCGTACTGACGAGTTACGGATATACAGAGGAGAACATAGGAGCCCCCATCCGCTCGTCTCTGGAGGTGGTTGAATTGGGCCGCATCGAGCGCGACGTCCCTGTCTATTGCGACAAGTTTGCCATGGAAGCGGACCACATCATCATGTGCAATCGCGTCAAGCCGCATACGGATTTCCGCGCCAGCCACGAAAGTGGCCTGATCAAGATGGTGGCCATCGGCATGGCAAAGCACGCCGGCGCCACCGCGCTGCATTTCCATGGCATGGGAAACTTCAAGACACTGCTGCCCGCTGCCACCAAGGTTTTCCTGGAGAAGACACCGACGTTGTTTGGCGTCGCCATGGTGGAGAACGCAGAAGAGGATCTGAAGCATCTGGAATTCGTCGCGCCTGATGATTTTTTCGATCGTGACGCCGCCTTGTTGGAACTCGCCAAGACCTCCATTCCCCGGCTCTATTTTAACGCCATCGACGTCTTGATCATCGATGAGATCGGCAAGGATATCTCTGGCGCCGGTATGGATCCGAACGTCACAGGACGCCCGCCGTCCGCGCTTCCAGGATTCGAATCCAGGCTTTCCATCGATCGTATTGTGGTCCGTGATCTGACCAAGAAGACCGAGGGCAACTCGACGGGCATCGGATCGGCCGACGTAACAACCCAACGGCTGGTCCAGAAGGTTGATTGGACGAAAATTTATGTCAACATCGTCACCGCCGGCGTCCTGGAGGGCGCACGCCTGCCGATCGTAGCCGACACGGACCGCGACGCCATCGGTATCGCGCTGCGCGGTTGCTTCGGCGTGACGTCGGAAAACTCCCGTATCGTCCGGATCAAGAACACGCTGGAAATGACCACCGTGTGGGCCAGCGAACCGATGGTCAGGGATATTGAGACGAACCCGGACCAGAAGTTCCTCTCCGAGCCGTTCGACCTCGAATTCGACACCGATGGTGGATTGACTGGTCACGTCATTTGACGGTTAGGCGCGCGTTACTTCTCATCCAACGCCGTCGCGCCATCCCAATCGGGAGGCGCCGGTTCGGCCAAGAAGGCCCGGCATTTCCGTGATAAAATCGCCACCACAGGGTCGTTCGTGGTTTTCTCCATCAAATCATCAAGGATCGCCATACGTCCTGAAAGTCTTGGAGTAGGTAGAAACCGAAGGCCAATTCCTACTTCGACGCATGGGGCATAGCCCAAATGAACCATTGCTTTTACGGCACACACAAGCATGCCTGCTTGCCGACTGGAATTAACACACACCTGTACAACCCAAAGGCGCAGTAGATGCAGCAGCACCCACCGCCGCCATCTAGAAACGCATGGGAATCGCCTGCACCACGTGCTCAAGGCCCTGCAAGGCGCCGACCACATCCTCCGGCGGCGTGCCGTCGACCTCGATCAGAGCAATGGCATCCCCGCCCTCCTCCGCCCGACCCAGGTGGAACGTGGCAATATTCATGCCGGCGTTCCCAAGAACGGACCCGAGGTTCCCGATCAGGCCCGGTTTGTCGTTGTTGGTGATGTAGATCATGTTCGGTCCAAGCTTCGCATCAATGGGGATCTCCTTGATCTCTACGACGCGCGGCTCGTCGTTGAACAGCGTGCCCCGGATGGACCGCGTCTGGTTCTCTGTTTTCACGGTCAGGGATATAAGGGTTTGATAGGCGCCCGCCTCATCGCTGCGGACCTCGCGCACAACCACGTCGCGCTGCTTGGCGATGGCCGGCGCGTTGACCATGTTGACCCCCACCATCAACGGCGACAATAGGCCCTGCAGCACCACGGCCGTCAACGGCTTGCAGTTCAACTCCCCGCAAATTCCTTCATAGGCGATAGTTACTTCCGAGACGGCGCTGGTCGTCGCCTGACCGGCGAAGCTACCGAGCTGCTCCGCCAGGAGCATATAGGGCTTCAACCGCGCCGCTTCCTCCGCCGATACGGAGGGCATGTTCAAGGCGTTGGTCACCGCGCCGGTGAGCAGGTAGTCGGCCATCTGTTCGGCCACCTGCAAGGCAACCTTCTCCTGAGCTTCCGTGGTCGAGGCGCCCAAGTGCGGCGTCGCAACGACCCCCTCCATACCGAACAAGATGTTCTCCTGGGCCGGTTCCTCGGCGAACACATCCAGGGCGACGCCGGCGATCTTACCGGATTCTATGCCGGCCTTGAGCGCATTTTCCTCGAGAAGACCGCCCCGTGCGCAGTTTATGATGCGCACACCATCCTTCATTTTGGTAATGGCGTTAGCATTGATGATGTTGCGGGTTGCGTCGGTCAGCGGCGTATGCAGGCTGATGAAGTCAGCGCGGGCGAACAACCCGTCCAGTTCCACCTTTTCCACGCCAATGTCGACCGCATGCTCAGCGCTCAGGAACGGGTCGAACGCAACGACCTTCATCTTAAGACCCTGGGCACGATCGGCAACGACGGAACCGATGTTGCCGCAGCCGATAATACCCAACGTCTTGCCCATGAGTTCGACACCCATGAAGCGCGACTTCTCCCATTTGCCGGCATGTGTAGATGCGTTCGCTTCAGGAATCTGGCGGGCCAGGGCTAGCAAAAGGGAAATGGCGTGCTCCGCCGTCGTGATGGAATTGCCGAAGGGCGTGTTCATGACCACGATGCCGCGCTGTGTCGCTTGGTCGGTGTCAATGTTATCGACACCGATGCCAGCCCGGCCAATAACCTTCAAATTCTCCGCCGCTTCGAACACGGCCGGCCGGACCTTGGTCGCAGACCGGACTGCCAGGCCGTCGTAGTCGCCGATGCAGGCAATCAATTCCTCCGACGTCATGCCGGTCTTCACGTCAATCTCAATTCCGCGGGCCTTGAAGCACTCTTCGGCCAAGTGGCTCATCTTGTCGGAAATAAGGACTTTGGGCATTTCACTCTCCTCTTACTCTTTTGTCCTCAGGCGGCCGCCAGGTAGTCAGCGGCTACATTAGCCAGGGCCCAATCGAGCCATGGAAACAAGGCCACCAGGTCATCGGTCTCAACCGTGGCCCCGCCCCAGATCCGGAGACCTGGGGGCGCATCTCGATAGGCACCGATGTCGTAGGCGACACCCGCCTCTTCTAGCCGCTCTACCAACGCCTTGGCGGCGGTCGCCTGCGCATCGGGGTTCAACTCTAGGAACCAGGACGCGTTGATCTTAAGGCAAATGGACGTGGGCGAACGCGTCTCAGCGGTCGCCGCCAGAAAGGCGAAATCGGGATTGCCATCCACCCAGGCGGTCATCGCCGCCATGTTGGCGTCAACGCGATCCTGCAAGGCGCTCAGGCCACCCAATGCCTCGGCCCATCTCAAACTGTCAAGCGCGTCCTCCACGGCCAGCATGGACGGCGTGTTGATGGTCCCACCCTTGAAAATGTCGTCAATGATTTTACCTCCCTTGGTGAGACGGAAAATTTTTGGAAGCGGCCACGACGGAGTATAGGTCTCTAGGCGTTCGACGGCGCTCGGGCTTAGGACTAGCATGCCATGCGCCGCTTCGCCGCCCATCACCTTCTGCCAAGACCAGGTGGTGACATCCAACTTGTCCCACGCCAAGTCCAGCGCGAATGCCGCCGATGTGGCGTCACAGATGGTCAACCCGTTACGGTCGGCAGCGATCCATTCGCCGTTTGGTACGCAGACCCCAGACGTGGTCCCGTTCCACGTGAACACTACATCGCGGTCAAAATCGATCTGATCAAGGTCGGGGAGTTGACCGTAATCTGAAGTGATCTCGCGCACATCATCCAGCTTCAACTGCTTAATGACGTCGCTCACCCATTCCGAACCAAAACTCTCCCAGGCCAGCATGTCGACGCCGCGCGCGCCCAATAGAGACCATAACGCCATTTCGACGGCGCCGGTGTCAGAGGCCGGGACGATTCCGATCAGGTAATCATCGGGAATACCGAGGATGGCGCGCGACCGTTCTATCACGCCATTGAGCTTTTCCTTGCCAACCTTGGCCCGGTGGGAGCGGCCCAACGACGCATCGGTAAGAGCCTTAAGCGTCCAACCAGGACGTTTTGCACATGGACCGGATGAAAAACAAGGGTTAACCGGCCGCACAGCCGGTTCAGCTGGAAGTATCATGTTATCTCCTTCTCTTTCCAAGAAGGTCGCGACCCGTTGGGAGGTCGTGGCCCGCCTTGCATATAGATCGGTCCGCATCTGACGTCAAATAAAATGTTGCAACGCAACAATTCCGTCTCGTGTATTAATAGCTATGAATCACAAATTGCCTTCATGTCTATATACACACGAGGTCGAGCCTCACTCGGGACCGGGTAGTTTCAAAGAAAAGCCGCTAGGAGCGAGAGGGCTTGCAACAAGCACGAACCATCGAAAACATGCGATCAGCGGCTACTCAGCAATGCCACCCTGGTCGCGATTTGTGTCCTCCTGAATTCACGTGTATGTGGGATTGTTTCGCGCCATGTGGCTCTTGTCTTCGCCCGCCGGCAAAGGATAATCATGACGGACATACCCCTGCCCGCCGAATTTTGCGACTTCTTAGTCAACAGCGGTTTGCATGACGGAACGACGCCTTTGTCCGCCGTCCCGCTGACCGGTGGCGTTTCATCGGATATTTGGCGCATCAATCTGACGGGCGGCCCCATCTGCGTCAAACGCGCCTTGTCAAAACTCAAGGTGGCGGCGGACTGGTTCGCGCCCATCGAGCGCAACGCCTATGAAGTCCGATGGATGCAGACCGCGAGCGACGCCGTTCCGGGCGCGGCCCCGAAGATCCTCGCCCATGACGCAGCGTCGGGGATGTTCGCGATGCCGTTCCTGGACCCTAATGCCTACACGGTATGGAAAGCTGCTCTTCTGGACGGGCACACGGATGTGCAGTTCGCCGCCGCCGTGGGCAAAACCTTGGCCAGCATTCACACTGCCACCATGGACGATCCGGAAACCGCCCGGCGTTTCGCCACCGATGAGATCTTTCACGCAATCCGACTGGAGCCCTACCTGGAGACCACGGCACGCGCGCACCCAGATGTGGCGCCGGCGCTTCTTGATCTGGTCGCGGTGACGGCCCGCAACCAAATCGCCTTGGTCCATGGCGACGTCAGTCCAAAAAACATCCTTATCGGCCCCGCCGGCCCCGTGTTCCTGGATGCCGAATGCGCGTGGTATGGCGACCCGGCCTTCGACCTCGCGTTTTGCCTAAACCATTTTATGCTGAAATGCGTATACCGGCCCAATACCTCCAACGCCTACCTGAACGATTTTTCCGCCATGGCGCGGTCCTACATCGCGGCGATCCCGGACCGTGGCCGCGCGCAATTCATCGAAACGCGGGCGGCCCATCTTCTTCCTGGCTTGTTTCTGGCCCGCGTGGACGGTAAATCCCCAGTCGATTACATCAACCGGGAAGTGGACAAAGACCGGGTTCGGAGCGCTGCAAAAGCGCTGCTTTCCGATCCGGTCCTACACCTTGAAGATGTGGCCGTCGCCTGGAAGAGGGAATGGGACCGTTGAGCAAATACACCATCAAGCGCGTGCATGGCCGCAGGGTCTGGGATTCTCGCGGCCGACCCACGGTTGAGGTTGACGTGACCCTTCGCTACGGCGCCATTGGGCGCGCCATCGCGCCGGCAGGAGCGTCGACCGGCAGCGGCGAAGCGATGGAACGCCGTGACGGCGGCAAGGCTTTTGGCGGTCACGACGTTCAGGGCGCCGTGGCAGCGGTTAACACAGAGATTCACCTAGCCTTGAAAGACAAGGACGTCCGTGATCAAGAGGGGATCGACAACGTGCTGTGCGAATTGGATGGCACCGCGAACAAGAGTCGGCTCGGTGGGAACGCCCTGATCGCCACATCTATGGCAGTCCTGCATGCGGCGGCAGCGGCCGAAAAAATACCACTATGGCAATATCTCGGCCCACTCGTGGGGCATAGCAATGGGAACGTCTTGCCACTTCCGGAAATCCAAATCCTGGGCGGAGGTGCCCACGCCGCGCGCCGGGTAGACATTCAGGATTTCATGGTCATCGCCGTGGGCGCATCTAGCTTCGCCGAAGCGCTCGATTGGACGGCTGAGGTTTATCGCGCCGCAGGAACCTTGCTGAGTGAGTCCGGCCGGCTCCAAGGCGTCGCCGACGAAGGTGGCTTTTGGCCTGCCTTTGACAGCAACGAGGAAGGATTAGACGTTCTCGTTTGCGCAATCGAGAAATCCGGGCGTACGCCGGGCCAGGACGTGGCCATATCGTTGGACATCGCCGCATCCGAATTTGGTGCCAAACGCCGCTACAAATTGGCCCGCGACAAACAGGAGATGGATTCCGATGCCCTCTGCGGCATGCTTGTTGACTGGGTCGAACGTTATCCCATCGTCTCAGTTGAAGACCCATTGGGTGAAGACGATCTGGATGGAATGGTCCGGTTCACCTGGGCCGTCGGCAAACGGGTTCAGGTCGTCGGCGATGATTTCCTGGTCACCAACGAAGATCGCGTTGACGCGGCTGCCAAAGCATCGGCATGCAACGCGGTTCTGGTCAAACCGAACCAGGCCGGCACGCTTTCGGAAACCAAAGCCGCCTTCGACGCCGCCGAAAAAGTGGGGTACGGCTCCATCATCTCAGCCCGATCCGGCGAAACGGAGGACGCGACCATTGTTCATCTTGGCGTCGGTTGGGGGATCAAGCAGTTGAAGGTCGGATCCTTCGCCCGCTCGGAACGTATGGTCAAATGGAACGAAGGGCTGCGTATCGCCGAGACTCTTCACGAAACGTCTGGGGGTACACTGCCAGTTGACGGTAATCTGCCGCCTCGAAGCGCTTTTCCCTGGACCTGAGCAAGGGGCCTATTCGTGCGCCCTGGCCTCACCGCGAATGCGGTTGACTAACACATCGATGATAGGCCGCAACACCATGTCCGAAGCGCCCAGGCCGGTCAGCCTGGCCTGAATGTTGTCGTGGTTGATCAGCGCCATTTTCGCATTTTCCGAGATCCGCACGTGGCTATCCGCGGCTGGTTGTCGATGAGCGACATCTCACCAAAGGTCTCGCCCTGCTCCTGGCGTGCTAAAACCCACTCCTCACGACAAACCTTATGCAAGATCTCCACCTCTCTCGACTTGATCAGGTAGGTGGTATCGCCAGCTTCACCTTCATTAAAAGGACGTCGGCGACATCCCAACGTATGCTGTCAGCAGTCTGTACTACGAATGTCTTCCCAGCGAGATTCACCATCGCTAATTAATGCCTCGTTCAGAGCAAGGCTGTTATGATCCTCATCGCACATTCGCCGGACATAGAAAAAAACCGTTGAGGTGCGCGCCAACTTGGTCTTTATGTAGCACCCTGAGTGAGGAAATAAGCCATGTGGAAAATCACAGCATTAAAATTGACCACATGTGTGGCACTATTAGCCTGGGTGATCGGCATGGGCGTGGTTGCGTCATCGCTTTCACCGGCGCAGGCGCAATCCCGAGGCAGCCTGTACAACATGGACAGCATGCTCAAGCAGCGGCACCCCTTCGCCGCGTGGCTGGCCGCCGACCCGACCCGAGTAACGCCCGCGTCCACGTCCCTCCGACAGGCGGCGGCGCGCGCCATGCCGACCATAGTCGCGGATAGAGGCGGGAACAGGAAGGTCTCAGATCTATTTTCGGAGTTCCGTATTGGCGTACTGGTCCACGACACGGGGCCGTTTTAGTCAAAAGAGGAAGGAGGCATCGATACCAACTTTGAGCTGCTGTTTGCGTCGCCCGAACTCCTTTCCTTCATCTGGTCGCCCAGGCCGCATATCGGCATCAACTACAACTCCAGCGGCGACACCAGCTAGGCCTATTTGGGATTGACCTGGGAATGGTCATTCTTGGACGGATGGTTTGTCGAGTTCGGCTTGGGAGGCATGATCCATGACGGCCATTTGGTCGGTGTTGATGACGAGACCAAGTCGCTCGGTTGCCGACTGCTTGTCCGGGAATCGGTAAACGTCGGATACGGCTTCTACAAACGCCATGCGCTGATGTTCCATTTCGACCATTCGTCAAACGCCAGTCTTTGCGAGAAGAACACTTCAGACGGCTCGGCGGAAGGCCGTCATAACGTAATATTGAACGAAGGGTTGGAGAACGTGGGTATTCGTTACGGCTACATGTTCTAAGCCACTGGTAAGGGATTGATAACGACCATTGGACAATAATTTTGAGTTTATCGCTGTCAAGGCTACTATAGATGACAACCCTGGTTTCTCGATCCAAGACAGATCGCTATGCATTAGATAACCGATGCCGTGACTGCGCTATTGATTATGCCGAGCTGCGGAACGTGACTCGTCGCAGTTACCTTGATCGACGCCAGGAACCTCAGTGGCGCGAACGTAGGCTGCGCCACCGGGTCATTGCCACTCTACGGGACGCTCAACAGAGACCTGATCACCATTCAACAAGGAGCGTTCGATCATGCTGAACGGCGGAGAAGTCGTCGTTGAAACGATGCTGTCTCGAAGCGTCGACCATGTTTACTTTGTCGCCGGCGGCACATACGTCACGGTTCTGGAGGCGCTCAGCCGACATCAGAATGAAATCCGCGCCGTGCCGACACGCTTAGAGCAGTCCGCTGTGTTCGCCGCTGAGGTCTCCGGCGCGATCCAGCGCAAACCCGCCTGCGTGTTCGTCAGCCGCGCGCCGGGTGCGGCGAATGCCGCGCTGGGGGTGCACACGGCCATGCAGGCATCCCGTCCGCTAGTGCTTTTCATCGCCAACATCCCGCGCGCCCAGAAAGGCCGCGAAGCGTTTCAAGAGATCGATTACCTCGGCATGTACGGCCCCATCGCTAAGGCCGTGTTCGACGTAGCATCTTTTGATGAATTAGCGGACGTGACCGCACGCGCCCTTGATCTTTCCGTCAGCGGTCGCCCTGGGCCCGTAGTGGTCGCGCTAGCTAAGGACCTTCTGGACGGCGACACGGGCACACCCGTGATTCCAAAGCCTGCACCTCCCGTAATGCTGGGTGCGGAACCGGCCGCCGTCGCCACCGCCGCAACGCTGATCCAGGA
The DNA here is from genome assembly GCA_964576415.1 of uncultured Magnetovibrio sp. GTDB lineage: Bacteria > Pseudomonadota > Alphaproteobacteria > Rhodospirillales > Casp-alpha2 > UBA3470. The sequence goes on from CAZNWX010000017.1 coordinate 15,910, forward strand.
CGCCGCACATCCCATCATCCTGGCCGGTGAGATAATCGCCTTTGAGGATGCCTACACGGAACTCCAATCCCTCGCCGCAGCCACCGGCGCCGGTGTCATTACCGCCTATCGCCAGCAGGACGTTTTTCCGAACGACCACGAGGCCTACTTTGGACAATTGACGCTCAACCGCCTGCCCTACCAGAAGGAGGCTTGGGAAGCCTGCGACCTGGTGATCAACATGGGCTGCCGATTGGACAGTGCGACCAGCTCTGACTACACGCTGATCCGCGATGATCAGAAGATGATCATGGCATACCCAGACGCCGCAGTATTCTCACAATG
>CAZNWX010000018.1:0-16212 GCA_964576415.1 uncultured Magnetovibrio sp.
TTTCGTCGGGCGAAGGGCCATAGGCGACGTTGAGCCGGCAATCCAGGCGGGCGCGCACCTCGGCGCTGTCGCGCGCGTTGCGCGCAATGTACTCGTTCGCGTCGGGCACCAGAACGCGCTGGTCGTACTGTCGATCCAACGCCTCCTGGTCGTAGTCCAGCCAGACCTTTGGTCCGCTGTTCCGGCCGTCCATGGAGCCCTCCCCGTGCAAATCCGCCGAAAACATACGTTGGCGTGTGGAGCTTGTCACTTGTCCCATTTGGGTGCGCCGCGCATCATGCGGGTCCGGCACCAAGGCGTCGACGAAAAAGGGACGGGAGGCAATGATGAGCATTTCACTGCAGGTAAACGGCGAAACCCACGCGATTGATGTCGACCCGGCAACACCGCTTTTGTTCGTGCTGCGTAATTATCTCGGCCTGACGGGCGCGAAGCTTGGCTGCGGGCTCGAACAGTGCGGTACCTGCGCCGTCCTGGTCGATGGCCAATCGACGTTGAGTTGTTCGACAGCCGTCAGCGACTTCCAGGGCAAGGCGATCGCTACGGTCGAGAGCCTGGCCCGCGGGAATCAAATGAGCCGGGTGCAGCAGGCCTTCGTCGACGCCGGCGCAGCACAATGCGGGTATTGTATTCCGGGGTTCGTCGTGGCCGTTACGGGGATGTTAGAATCTGACCCGAACCCGGACGCAGAAGCGATCCAAGAGGCGCTGTCGTCGCATCTCTGCCGCTGCGGTTCGCACGGCCGGATCAAGGCCGCCATCGACAGCCTGGTTGGCCCGAGAGGTGCGTCATGAGCAATCCAAGCCTCATCAACAGCCCCGCCTTGGACAGCTGGATCACACTTGACGCCGACGGCACGGTGCACGTGCGCTCGGGCAAGGTGGATATTGGTCAGCGCATCTCGACGGCGCTTGGCGTGCTGGTTGGCGAGGAACTGGAAATCGACCCGGCCCGCATCGTCATAGATCCGCCCGACACCTCTTACCCGGACGAGGGCATGACGTCCGGCAGCAATTCGATGATGCATTCGGGCCACGCGGTCCGCGCCGCGGCGGCCACCGCGCGCCGGCATCTGCTGACGAGGGCGGCGGCGAAGCTGGGGTCGGGGGTCGACGCGTTGGTCATGGACGACGGCCTAATCTCGATCCGCGACACCAACCAGAGCGTCACCTACCGAGAGGTGCTGGACAACGCACGCTTTGGCATCGCCGTCGACCCCGACGTGACATGGAAGGCGCCGGCGGACTACCGCTGGATCGGCAAGGAGTCGAAGCCTCGCAACCTTCGCGACATGGTCACCGGCGCGATGATCTATCTGCACGATATGGTGCTGCCCGAGATGCGCCATGCGCGTTGCGTGCGGCCGCCGAACACGCTGGCCCGGCTTGTGTCTCTAAGTACCGAGAAGATCACGCGCCTGGAGGCGGAAGGGATCACGCTAATCCGCGACGGCAGTTTCATGGCGGTGGTGGGCGATGACGAGTATCCGGTGATTCGGGCTGCTGAGCGTCTTGCCCGCGCCGCGACTTGGGACGGCCCGACAATTAACGCCGCTGACCTCTATGGGCAGTTGACGTCGAACCCGCGCGAAAGCCGCCCGGTGGTCGACGGCACGCCCCAGGACGCACCGGTGCCGCCGTTGCACGAGCCACCGGCCAATGCCGCGCGTACCCACGCGGCGCGTTACGACAAACCCTACATCATGCACGGCTCAATTGGGCCGTCCGTGGCGGCGGCGGAAGCCGACGGGGTGGGTGGGCTCAAGATCTGGACCCACAGTCAGGGGATCCAGCCCTTGAAGACCAGCATCTCCGAAGCGCTGGGCATTACGCCAGACAATTTGCTGATCCAGCACGTGCCGGGCGCCGGATGCTACGGCCACAACGGCGCCGACGACGCGGCTTTCGATGCGGCTTTGATCGCGCTTGCACTTCCGGGCCGACCGGTGCTGTTGAAATGGACCCGCGACGACGAACACGCATGGGAGCCCTACGCGTCGGCCATGTCCATGGAGCTTCGCGCCAGCCTTGACACCGACGGTGCGGTGATCGACTGGAGCCACGAGTGCTATTCCGACACGCACCTCGGGCGGCCGCGGCCGATGTTGGGCGGCGAGGGGGCATCGCGGTTGTTGGCAGCGTTGCACCGGGAAAATCCAGCGCCGCCGTTCCGGCCCAACCCATCGATGGCTAGTCACGCCGGGCTGCATCGCAACATAGATCCCTACTACACGTTTCCGGCCGTGCGCGCGATCAAGAACCTCGTCCGGGACCTGCCCCTGCGGACCTCGGCGCTGCGTTGCCTGGGCGGCTATGCCAATATCTTCGCGCTTGAAAGCATGATGGACGAGTTGTCCAGACACATCGACGCCGATCCCGTGGCCTTTCGGTTGCGGCATTTGGATGATCCGCGCGCGCGCGACGTCATCGAAGCGGCTGCTGATGGCATTGGTTGGTCCAAGGACCGGGACGACGGGGTCGGACGCGGCATCGCATTCTCGCGATACTGCAATTTCAAGACCTACACGGCCATCGCCATCGAGTTGAAGGTCAATGACGTCGCCGAAATCGAGATTTGTAAGGCCGTCTGCGCTGCCGACGCTGGTGAGGTGGTGGACGCGGCCGGACTGAGCATGCAGCTTGAGGGCGGCGTCTTGCAGGCGATCAGCTGGACGCTCTACGAGGAGGTTCTGTTTGACCAGGACGGCATCACCAGTCGCGACTGGGAGACCTATCCAATCTTGACCTTTGCGCAGGCGCCGCCTGTCGACGTGATTATTCTCGACCGTCCGGGCGAACCACACCTGGGGGCCGGCGAGGCCTCCAGCGAACCGGTCGCCGCGGCCATCGCGAACGCGCTGTTCGACGCCGCGGGAATCCGGGCGCGTCGGCTTCCTATGACGCCTTACAACCTGCGCCAGGCGGCAATGTATGCGGACGGCTAGCAGCCCTTTCCCGTCACATACCTCCCGTACCCTGATCGGGCTGGTCCTGTCCTAGCATGCAATCTGGGAGGCGAATGAAAATTGATGTGAACGCTGGCTTCCATCGATCGCCTTAGTACACCTTATCCAGGCAGGCTTTCTGGCCGCGTCGCTCAAAATGAGCAGTAAGTCGATGGACGGAGCCTGACAGGCGGGCATACTAACCGTTAGGTTGAAATCGTAAGGGTACGACGATGAAACTGGGGGAAATGCTTCGGGAGACGGCGCTTCGGGTTCCGGATCGGATCGCGGTGGTCGCCGATGATACCCGCCTCAGCTTCGCCGAACTTGACAGGCGATCGAACCGCCTTGCCAATGCGTTGATGGCGGTCGGTCTACAGCCGGGCGACCGCATTGCCCTTTATCTCCCGAACGGTGCCGCATTGATCGTCGCCATCGCCGCCGTGGTCAAGACGGGAGCTGTGTTCGTACCGATCTCGACCCGGCTTAGCACCGATGAGGTGCAGTTCATCTTCAATGATTGTCAGCCGCAGATGGTCGTTTTCGCGCCGGCCTTCCGCGATGCGGCCTGGGCGGCGGCGGCGGATCTGGGCACCGTGACGTTTATCGTCACGGGCCCGGCGGAGGATGGAGAAACTGCCATAGATCGGTTGATCGACGACGGGGATCCCGCCGCGCCGTCGCCGCTGCACCATGATCATGACGATTGCGCCATCGGCTACACCTCTGGAACGACCGGAAAGCCGAAGGGCGCCATCACCACGCACCGCAACATCGCCATGGTGCACGGTCTCATGAATACGGCCGAGTGGAACATGTCGGAGTATGAAAGAATTCTCGTCATGGCACCCATGGCGCACCGCGCCGGCTTGGGTCGGATCGGTAACTTGTTCTATCGCGGCGCGACGTTGGTGATCATGGAAGGCGTGAATGCGGTGCGTGCAGTTGACCTGATCCGTAACGAGGCTATCACCTTCATGGCTCTCGTACCGACGATCCTGCGCCTAATCCTGCCGGAGATGATGCGCCGCGCCACCGAATGCGTCAGTCTCCGGACCGTGGTGGTTACTGGCGAGGTGTTCCCCGTGCCGCTGAAGATGGAGTTCCTGACCGCCTTTCCGAACGTCCAACTTCACAGTTTCCTGGCGCAGACGGAAATCGGCATCATCTTCAATCTTAGGCCCCAGGAACAGCGCAGCCACCCCGACGCCTGTGGCCGACCTGTCCCGGGCGTCGAAGTTCGGTTCGTAGACGCGGCGTTGAAGGATGTGCCACCGGGTGATCCGGGCGAGGTTCTGGTTAGATGCGGCGCGCCGGGGGAGATGACAACGACCCGGGGATACTTCCAGCGTCCGGATGCGGATGCCGAGGCGTTCATCGACGGCGGCTGGATGCGGACGGGCGACATATGCCGTATGGACACCGACGGGATGGTCTATTTCGTTGACCGGGCTAAGGACATGATCGTGTCCGGTGGGCTCAACATCTATTCCAAGGAAGTGGAGCAGTGCCTGATCGCCCATCCTGCCGTCAACGATGCGGCGGTGATTGGTGTGCCGGACTGCAAATTCGGCGAAGCCGTGAGCGCCTTCATTGAGGCTGCCGACGGGGCCCAGTTGGACAAGGACGGGGTAATTGCTCACTGCGCGGCGAAGATCGCCGGTTACAAGAAACCGAAGCACGTAACCTTCGTCGACGCCTTGCCCAGGAACAATTCTGGCAAGGTGAACAAGGGACAGTTGCGAGCGGCCCACCAAGCCGCGGAGGGTGAGCATGATGGATGAAGGCAAGTACACGGAGGCCCAGCGTCTGGAGGTGATCCGTCTTCTGGACCGGCTGTACCAGGGTGAGCGGCACCTGGGAGCGCGGGACATTATAGACGTGCTCATCCTGCGCACCGTGGCCATGGGCAAAATGGAAGGCCGGCCTATGGATGTGTCGGCCCTATCCTACTACCTGGGCTTGTCGCGCCAGACCGTCGGCCGGCGCATCAAGGGCCTGGAAGAGCAGGGCGCGCTGGTCGTCGAAACCCAGGGGCGCCGCCATGTGCTGTTGAACAGCGATCAGAACCGCAAACGGTCCATCGGTAATCTGGACCGAAACATTGATGACATTCGCGCATTCGTTCGCGAGCTGGACAAGGAGGATTGAGAAGAAGCTATGGGACAGGATACCCACATAGAGACCCGTGACGGCTGGGTCGAGATAACCATACATCGGCCCGAGAAGATGAACGCCATCCGTGAACAGACGGCGGCGGAGGTGCTGGAGGCTTTGGATAAGGCGGATGGGACCCAGGACATACGCGGTGTCATCATCGCCGGCAGTGACAAGGCCTTCTGCACCGGCATTGATACCTCCGAACAGACCGACAACCCTGGCGAGGAGTATGAGCTCTGGCGCCGACGCAAGCGGACCCGAAAGGTTAACCAGTTGTTCCGCGCTCTACCCGAGTTCACCAAGCCAGTGATCGCCGCGGTGGAGGGTTATGCGCTGGGGGGTGGTTTTGAGTTGGCGCTCTTGTGCGACATGGTGGTGGCGGCCGAGGGCGCGAAGTTTGGGCTGCCAGAGGCCAAGCTCGGCCTGATGCCGGGTGGGGCAGGAACGCAGACCCTGCCGCGCATTCTCGGTAAGCCGCTCGCCAAGGAACTGATCTGGACGGGGCGGCGGCTCAGCGCCGAGGAGGCGTTGGCAATGCGGGTGATTAACCGGATTACCCCCACCGACGAGGCGCTCAGTGGTGCCCGCGAATTGGCCGAGGCCGTCGGAAAGCAAGCGCCGTTGTCGGTGATGTTTACGAAGTCCGTGATCGAGCGCGGTTTCGACGCCAGCCTGGCCGAGGGCATGGCTGCGGAGGCGGACGCCTTCTTCGCGCTGAGTTTTTCCAATGACCGCACCGAGGGCCTCAGTGCCTTCCGTGAGAAACGCACGCCCGATTTCAAGGGCAATTGAGAGGAGGAGACCAAGGTGAGCAAACGCGATATCGCTATTGTCGGCTACCACGAGACACCGGTGACGCTCAGGGGCGGGCGCAGTTCCTACGACCTGGCCGGCGACGTCTTTGCTGGTATCCTGGATAAAACGGGCATCGACAAGGCGGAGGTTGACGGCCTTTGCCTAGCGGAAACCATGAGCGAAACCAAGAACCCCTTCTGGGCTGTCTACATGGCCGAGATGCTGGGCCTGACGCCCAACTGGACGCAGGTTAACGGGCTTGGCGGGGCGTCGGGCATCGGCGGTATGGTGCGCGCCGCGTCCGCCATCCGCGACGGGCTCTGTTCCTCGGTTCTGGTCATGGCGTCGGATGCCCAGTCCAGCTATCCCCCCACCGAACAGGGCGCCTACCGCCATGAGTTTCAGTATCCACACGGCATGAACGGGCCCGTGGGCGCCTTCGGTCTGTTATCGCAGCGCTACATGGCGCAGTACGACTTGAAACCCGAGGCCTTGGCCAAGCTGGCCATCACCCAGCGGAACCACGCCTTGATGAACCCCAACGGCGTGGAGAAGCTGCGCAAGCCGCTCACCGAAGAGGATTACCTGAATTCTAGGTTCGTGTCCGAACCCCTGCGCATGCTGGATAGCGTCATGGTTTGCGACGGGGCCAGCGGCGTACTGGTGACGTCCACAGAAAACGCGGACCGCTTGGGTCTGAACAAGCGGGTCTATCCCACCGGTTATGGGGAGATCACCAACTTCGGCGGCGACCAAGCGCTCCCAGACATCACCGAAAGCGGCTTCACCGTCGCGGGGCCAAAGGCGCTTGAGCAGGCCGGTTTGACGCCTGGCGACATCGAGTTGTTCGCACCCTACGACGATTTCCTCATCGCCATCCTGCTGCAGCTCGAGCACATCGGTTTCTGTGGCCAGGGTGAAGGGTCGGATTTCATCATGAAGACCGACTTTTCCCATACGGGCAATCTTCCCTTGAACACCTCGGGTGGACAGATCTCGGCGGGCCAGCCGGGACTTGCCGGTGGAAGCCTAAACTTCGTTGAAGCCGTCCGCCAACTCTTTCACGAGGCCGGTGAGCGCCAAGTGAAAGACGTGTCCAACGCCATGTGCACGGGCATCGGCGTCATCCCCTATGCGCGCAACTGGGGCGTCTCCAACGTCCTGATCCTGGAGAACTGATCATGAGCGAACGCAAACCCATCCCCCGCCCCGTCCCGAAACCGGATGTCTACATGGAGACGGCGCCGTTCTGGCAGGCCGCCAATGAGGGCAAGCTGATGATCCAGTATTGTCAGGACACGGGGCAATACCAATGGTACCCGCGCCCCGTCAGCATCTACTCTGGCTCTCGCAATTGGGAATGGCGTGAGGCTTCCGGCAAGGGAATGCTATACAGTTGGACCCTCGTCACCGCGCCGTGGCCCGGCCACGCGGATCGCGTGCCTTATATCTGTGCTATCGTGGAACTGGCTGAGGGGTGCCGCATGGTCACCAACCTGGTTAACTGCGAGGCCGGTGAGCTTAAGATAGGTATGGACCTGAAGCTGGCCTGGGATCGACTGAACGACGACTTCCGGTTTCCCGTGTTCGAGCCGGCCTAAGCCGGTCGCGCCGTCGGTTACGGACTTTTCAACACCCCGACCTTGATACGCACTATCGGGGCGGGCACTCTCTGTCCCGCCGACCAATTCAGGAGATCGGGACACAATGACCTCAGCCACCGTCGGGGATGATTCGGCGCAAAACCAGGTATCGACAAGAGGTTTCGTGGCGGACGTATTGGCCGGCCTGGCGGCCGACCCGAAGACACTGCCGCCCAAATATTTCTATGACGCGGCCGGCTCCGAGCTGTTCGGCGCCATTTGCGCACTGGAGGAGTACTACCCCGCCCGCACAGAGACTAGCATTCTCAAAACCCATGCAGATGACATGGCGGCAGCCATTGGCGCTGACGCCATGGTCATCGAATACGGCGCCGGGTCCATGGAGAAGATCCGCATCCTTCTTGATGCCCTAGTCGCGCCCGTGGTCTTCGTGCCTGTGGATATTTCCAAGGCGCTCCTGATCGCCGCCGCCAAGGACCTTCGCCGGGCCTATCCGGACCTGGCAGTGCAGCAAGTGGTTGCCGATTTCACCAAGCCCGTGCCCCTGCCCGTACCGCCCCGGCCGGCGTCGCGTCGCGTCGCCTTTTTTCCCGGTTCCACCATTGGTAACTTCGATCCCGATCCGACGGTGGCGTTTCTGCGCTCCATCGGCGATACGGTCGGCCCCAACGGCGGCCTGCTGATTGGAATCGACCTGCAGAAGGACGAAAATCGTCTGGTCCGCGCCTATGACGATGCGGCCGGGGTGACCGCGGACTTCAACTTGAACCTTCTTACCCGCATCAACCGGGAACTGGACGGCAATTTCGTATTGGAGCGGTTTCGACACGTGGCCTGCTACGACCGCGACCTCGGGCGTATCGAGATGCACCTTGAAAGTCTGCTTGACCAATCGGTGCGCGTCGCCGGCCGGACGTTCAATTTCGCCGCTGGGGAAACCATCCACACGGAAAATTCCTACAAATACACGCTTGCCGGTTTTGACGACTTGGCGACGCGAGCGGGGTTCCAGCGCGATCGGCATTGGACTGACGCGGAGGGCCTGTTCGCTGAATTGTTCTACATCCGCACGCCCTGAGCTTGTTCAGAACACCCCTGCTTCCAAGCCTGCGGCCATCAAGGTGCCCAATTCGCGGCAGTCATCCAGGAAACGTTCCTTGTATTCACCGTGGCAGAGCAGGGGTTCCTGGACGGCCTTCCATTTGAGGCCGGTGGCAATGCTCTCGACGCTGCGCCGCGTTCCGGTGCCGTCCAAGCCGGCACGAATGTAGAGTGTATAGGGGAGACCCTGGGTTTCTTCCAACAGGGGGTAGTAACTGCGATCGAAGAAATCTTTCAGCGCGCCGCTCATGTAGCCCAGGTTCTCGGTTGTGCCGAGGATCATGCCATTCGCCTTCAAGACGTCATCCGGGCCGGCGTCCAGCGGGGCTTTGACAATCACGTCGACCTCGTTGTGCCGCGCACCCGCTTCCACGGCGGCGCGCATGGCCAGGGTGTTTGGCGACGGCGCGTGGGCGACGATGAGGAGCCGGCGTGTCACCGTTCCCTGAATGCCCCGCTCATGGCCTTAACGGCGGACCCGGAGGTATGGATATCGGAAATGTTGCTGTGGTCTTCGGGGGCAAAATCCGAATGGATGGCGTACCCTGCGCCTTGGATGTTGGAGTGGGTCAGTGGCGGCAGGCTCTCCCAGACGTCTTCTGGGTTATCAAAGGGTGGCGCCAAATCCGCTGCGTCCAGGCTGTCGCGGTGAAACGGCGTCGCCTCAGAGGCGTGCGCTACCAGGGACTTAAGCTGACTAAACTTGTGGTGGTGGATGACCCCAGGCTTCCGCCATTTGGTCTGTTCCATCTTATACAGGATGGCCCGTGCCGTTTGTGCCTTGGGCACGGGCAGGGCCGGCCAAACGTTGCCTTCGAGCGCGTTGCGGGGAATGCGCAGGACAGTGTCGAATTCATTATACGTCATGAGCACAGCCTATCCGATCAAATATCGCCTTTGAAAGACGAAGTTGCGCTACATTGGGTTCATGCGGTTCTCGTTGCCTGTTATGAGCGGTACTGTCGCGGCGTTGCTGTTTCTAAAGCGGCTGGCCATGGCCTGTGGGCAGTAGATCGAGATCCAGATTTATGGAAATCCTGCCTGGGGCTAGGCGCAGGTGACGGAGCTTGAAATGTCCGGTGCCCGGGCTCGGGCCATCGTTATGATGACCCACGAGGCCGAAACCATGGCTCGTGGCCGTGTCAACCGCGATGGTCAGGCGCGTCTCCGGGAAGGTTTCTGCACTTGATCCCGGAAGACTGTCCGCTTGATCTCTTGCGCGGGCGCGGAGAAACTCCGGTCATGAGGGAAATGCGCACATGAGCATCGGTCGGTTCTGGCGGACGGCGCGACATTTGAACGCCGATCAATGGCGCTACCGACTGCATCGTCGAGGCCGCCACGTGCTGGCCCGTCTAGCGCCCGCCCGTTGGGCTAAGCGGCTGGAGAAACTGACGCGGGCAACGCCCATGGCGGATCCTGCCCGACCGGCCCTAAACGCCGTTGCCAATCAGGTGCTGGGACATCAGATAGCCGTCCACGGGACCGGCTTGGCGGCGATAGCTGCCGGGCGCTTCACCTTTCTGGGTGACACGGTCGACTTCGGTGGCATTAAGAACGTCGATTGGCGCCGGGCCGTGGGTGGCGACAATGACCTCCTGTGGCGGTTGAACCTGGGTTACATGGGTTACGCCGTGCCCTGGCTGGCCTCTGGAAAGCCGGCAGACCGGGCGCGCGTCGCGCACCTTGTGCAGAGCCTTGAAACACAGAATCCATGGGATGCGCCGGGGGTGTTCCGCGATATTTGGAACCCTTACACGGCCAGCCATCGGTTGATCAATCTCTTGGCCGGGCTCAACCTGCATGGCCGCGCCGGCGGCGACATGGACGCGACCGACTTGGACCGGATCCGCGCTCATTGCCAGCGCTGTGCCGCCTACATCGCCGATAACCCGGAGCGTGATCTAAAATACAACCATCTCATGAAGAACTATGTGGCCCTGGCAGTCTATTGCGCCGGGCTGGACGCCATGCCGGCCCGATGGGCGGACCTGCCGCGCGTCGCCATGAGGAGCGTTTGCCAGAACTTTCTTGCGGACGGCGGCCATGCGGAACGCTCCCCCATGTATCACCTGTTGGGGTTGCGCGATCTGCACTTGTTACGCGCGAGCACGATCATAGGCGGTGCGGACGCCGGCACGCTGGATGACTACGCGCGCCGCGCCGCCGACGCGCTGAGCCTGTTAAGCCATCCGGACGGCGATATTGCCCTGTTCAATGACGCCTGGTTGGGCGAGGCGCCGTCGGCGAACGTCACCGCACCGACGCTCCCGAGTTCGGGGCGTCACGATCTCACTGACATGGGCTACGTGCGCCTAGAGGGGGGCGACAGTGTGGCTATCTTCGATGTTGGCCCCTGCGGACCGGATGACAACCCGGCGCATGCCCATGCGGATTTCTTGTCGACGGAACTAAGCGTTGGTGGGACGCGGTTCTTGGTGGACCCGGGTACGGCGGCCTACGCGCCAGGCCCCGCGCGCGATCTCTGCCGATCCGCCAGCCAACACAACGGACCGCACGTCGTCGATGCCGAACCCATAGAGTTCTGGCAATCTTTCCGGGTTGGGCGGCGCGGTAGGGCCGAGGTCATTGCCGAACTGGACTTGGATGCACCCCTGGGCGCCGCCGGCCGTCAGGACGGGTATGCGCACCTAGGTATCGAGGCACGGCGGTGCCTCGGGCTATGGCCGGGGCGCGGCCTGTTGATCGCTGATCTCTGGCTGGGGCGCGCCGCCGTGCAACGCGCCGTCAGCCGTTTCTTGGTGCCCGGCGACTGGCGGGTCAAGGATGGAGAAACGACTGCTTTCGCACGCGGGGATTGGACCGTTACGGCGAGCGTCCTGGTCGGCAGCGCCGGCGCGGTACAGCCCGCCGAATGGTGGCCGCGCTTTGCGGAAGCCGAACCGGCTCACGCCCTGAGCCTGGCGGCCGCCCCCCTGGATGCCGAAGATATGTTCGGTCTTGCGGTCCTGTTCCACTGGGGCGCACCGCCTGAGGTGGATGGGCGTCAAATTCTTGATAAGCTCAAAGATCGCTGTTGAAGTCGTCGATCATGGTGTCCCATTGGGGGACGTTGGCCATAAGGCCGTCCCAGAACGATTGCTCGCGGCGCGCCTCGAATGCAGGCATGTCAACGCCTTGCTGTTCAACCCATGTGTAATAGCCCAGGTTGAAGATCCGCTCACGGTCGCGCCGACTGGTCTCCAACAGATGATCCGTTGCCGCGCCCAGCATGTAGCACCCATAGGCTTCGGCGGCCGCCGCCTTGTCGAAGCGACCGCCCGGTTGTTCGGACAAGGTCTTTTCCTGTTCGGTGCCGTACATTTCCGAGCCGTCCGTGGCCACCGTCAGGATGGCGTCGTCGGGACCCATGTTCGCATACTTTGCGAGCTTCACCGCGCCTAGTACGTTCGCGATGGACGACAGGCCCAGGTCGGCTAGGGCGCCCAGAAATTCCTGGCCCAGCCCCGTGCGTTTCGCCAGGAAGGCGCGGCCCGCAGCCGTATTGAAGAGGAGGTTGAGGGCGTCGGAGGCCGCATCCGATATACCGATGACATAATCCGTGTTCATGACGTTGTGGATGAAGGGCACGTGCTTGTCACCGATGCCCTGAATGTTGTGCTCACCAAAACCGTTGTAGAGAAGGGTTGGGCATTCCAGGGCTTCCACGGCGCCGATGGCCGCCCCCAGGTGTGCCTTCAGGTAATCACCAGCAGCTAAGGTGCCCGCGGATCCGGACGCCGAGATGAAGGCTCGGGCCTTCAGGTTTCCGGTGCCCCGCACGGCGTTGAACACGGTTTCCAGGGCGGGGCCCGTAACGGCACGGTGGATGATGTAGTTTCCGAATTCCCGAAACTGGTTGAGGATGACGTTTTCCCGGTCCTTGGCCAGATCGTTGCATGCGTCGTAGATCTCCTTGACGTTGCTCTCGGTCCCGTAGGTACGGATGATGTCGTCCGGGTCCGTGACCCAGTTCTCCAGCCACTGAAAGCGCTCACGGCTCATGCCCTCGGGCAGAACGGCGGCGCTCCGGCAGCCCATGATCCGCGAGATGGCGACGCCGCCTCGGCAGTAGTTGCCCGTGGACGGCCAGATGGCACGGTGACGGGTCGGGTCGAAGCCGCCGGTAACCAGTCGCGGCACCAGGCAGCCGTAGGCGGTTAAGACCTTGTGAGCCCGGATCATGGGAAATCGGTTTCCTAGCGCGACGATGATCGTCGCCGCCACACCGGTCAGTTCCGGCGGGAACACAATGTGCTCTGGAACGGCGGCCCGCGAGATGCGGTCGGCGCCATTGAACCAGTGCACACGGAATAGGTTCCGGGGATCTGGCGCGTCCGGGTCGACGCCTGCCATGTCCATATCCAATGTGAACGGATCGGCCAGTTCGCCAATTCGCGGCAGGCGAATGCCGCCATCGCGGAACCGGTCCTTGGTGGCCTTCAGGGCATCCGCATCAACGACGTGGGTTTCCAATCCCGTGCTCATTCCTGGGCTCTCTGTTAATGGGGCGCGACGTCTTCGGGACGACGGCCAACAATTTCTGCGTAGGTTTCGGCATCTGTCGCACCTTCCGTGCCAAACAGCACAACTCGTGAGGTGGAGTCCAGACCCAGTTGCGCGCGCGCATCTACTTCGCCGGCGGCGGCCAGAAACCCGGCCAAACCGGCGACGCCCGATTCACCCGCGACGATGGGCGGGTCCCCGTTTACGCCTACCGCCAACAGGCGCATCACGTCGGCGGCGTTCGCGTCGGCGACCATCATGGCGGCATCGGCACCGGGCTTCAGGATCGGCCAGGCGATATCGGAGATCTCCCCGCAGGCGAGGCCGCCCATGAGGGAGTCCAGTTCGCCGGCGACAATGGTGGGTTGGCCGGCCCGGAGGCTCTCGAACCAGCAGGCTGCGCTGAAGGGCTCAACCACGATGATACGGGGGCGATCGGCACCGAAGGCTTGCCAGAATTGGGCGCAGGTAGCGGACGCCATGCCGCCGACACCGGCCTGGACAAAGACATGGGTTGGGGGCGCATCGGCAGATGGCAACTGTTCAATGGCTTCGGCGGCCATGACCCCATAGCCCTGGGTGACATGGCGAGGCGAGGAACTGGTGGCACCAGCGGCCGTGTCGGGGATCACGTGCCAACCTTCCTGGGCTGCCGTTTTGCGCGCCTGGCGGACGGCGTCATCGAAGCTGCCTGGATTGCGTTGGACTTCCGCGCCGAAGGCGGCGATGGCCGCCTCGCGGCCCGCGCTGACGGCCTCGTTGATATAGATGACGCATCGGCATCCGAACATTTGCGCACCCCAGGCCACGGACCGGCCATGGTTGCCGTCGGTCGCCGCGGTCACCGTGACCCGGGCGCAGACGTCGGCGTGGACACCGTCCAGAAGGTCTTGGGTCGTGACCTCCACGACGCCAGCCAGCGCCGGCACCTCATCCATCAGCAGCCTGGCGACCGCATAGGCTCCGCCGAGTGGCTTGAAGCTCTTCAGATGAAACCGTAGGCCTTCGTCCTTATAATATATCGCGCTGACGTTGGCCTCGCGGGCCAGGCCCGTCAGGTTGACCAGCGGCGTCTGCGCGTAGCCCGGCCAGCTGGAAATAACCGCCCAGGCCTCGGCTAGGCCGTCGGCATTGAGGATGGCCGCCTGGTCGTCACCGTAGGGCGCACGGGGCGTGGCTCCTGGATTGATCAGTAAGGAAAAGTCCCGCATCGGTGGCTCCTGTCGTTGTCCTCGGCACAGAGTGGAGCGAATAGCAAGCGGTCGTTGTTCTCGCAACCGGAAGTTCGTAAATCTGATATGGGCTTGCGACATGGAGTCGGAATACTTCGGATGAAATCAGTGGCGGGGAAAATCGCACCGCCAACGTTTAGTCCCAGTCTGGGGGAGGTTCCCGCCCCTTGAAAAACCTCATCGACCCCGCCGCTGCCCGACCTGCCGCTCAAATCCGCCGAGCTAGTATCGAAGACGGCAAGATGTCCCGGCCGACGTAGATGGGTTCGCCCATGCTGATGCGGGTGAAATCATGCTTCTCATAGAACGCCCGGGCACGTAGGTTTTTGTCGGAGACTAGGAGCCAAACCCAATCGCGGCCGGCAGCCTTGATGGCGTCCATGGCGTCGTCGAACAGGAGGTGGCCCGTGCCCGCACCAAACTCGTCAGCGATCACGTAGATCTGCTTCAATTCGGATGCTGGGCCATCCAGGGGATGCGGAGGGCCCGTATGGTGGATCAAGTTAAAGCCGACGGGCTTGTCATCTCGGATGGCGGTCACGCATCGTGAGTTGGGGGTACTGAGTACGGCTGCCGCGTTGGCTTCGGTGAAGTGCTGGGCGCCATAGGCGTCGATATCTTCGGGGGCGTGTTCGTCGGCGTAGGCTTCCGCGAAGGTGCGGGCCCAGAGGTGGGCGAGGTCGGCGGCGAATTCCGGGCCAACCTCGCGGAGCGTGGCGACGTCACCGCTCATGGATTGTCGAAATCCAGGTGGATGCCCGGGTCGGCGACGGCAACCTCGGTGACGGCGTCTGGATTGGCCTGAACGACGGCCTTGCCGCCACGATCGCCCGTCAACGTCGAGAGGGACGAGAAATGGGTGTGGCTGAACAGCACCGGGTTGCCTCGCCGGCCCTCCTGAACGGGGAGGCAAATGGATCGTCCGACGGTACCGTCGAAGGTGTCGATGAGCGCATCCACGGTGGCAGTTTCAAGCTTCGGCATGTCACCCAACGCGATCAACGCGCCCGACACGCCATCCGGCAGCGCCGCGATGCCGACGGCCAGCGAGCTGGCCATGCCATCGGCGTAGTCCGGGTTGTGAACGAAGGTGACGTCGAGGCCGTCCAGTGCCGCTTCAACGTCGGCCGCCTCATGTCCGGTAACGACGATGACGGACCGGGCGCGACTGGTCAGCAGGATTTCGGCCGAGCGGCGCACCATGGGCTGGGCAGAGTCATCACCCGGTGGGGCGACCAATAGTTTGTTGCGCGGGCTCGCTCGTGTGGACAGTCCGGCGGCCAGTAGGATTGCGGCGATGAAGGTTTCGAACGACCGGCCGGACAAGATGTTTTCCCTTGCTCAAACTTCAAAAAGTTGGCGACGTAGGTGAATTCTATGCGTTAGCTTGCTATATCCTATCCAGAACACAATCAAGGTCATACCCATGACACAGCCCAGCCCCGGCATTGAACAACGTGACGACACGGCGATTATCAACCAGGCCCTGGGTTGGATTGGGGCCGGCCATGAGGCCTCACTGGCGACTGTTGTGTCCACCTGGGGTGCGTCACCGCGCCCGGTGGGCAGCCACCTCTTAATCCGCGACGACAATCTGTTCGAGGGATCCGTCTCCGGCGGCTGTATCGAGGGTGAGGTGGTCACCGAGGCCCTGGCCGCTATCCGGAACGACACGGTGGCGACCCTTGACTTCGGCGTTTCCGACGAAGACGCATGGAGCGAGGGACTTGCCTGCGGTGGGCAGGTACAAGTCTTCGTGCAGAAAATTTCAGTGGACCTGCAAGGGGTGTTGGTCGAACTTCAGGCGGCCCGCGCCGCGAAGAAGGCGGTGGCGTTGCTGATCGCTCTCGAGACAGGAGTGGCGTCGCTG
>CAZNWX010000019.1:0-15609 GCA_964576415.1 uncultured Magnetovibrio sp.
CGGGGCGCACGCAGTTAATTCATTCTAAGGCGCAAACGCTTTTGGCGCGAGGCTCATGGCCTTATCGGCCATGTACGTGTTTACGGTGCCGACTGTGACCCTGGGTCTTGTGCGGGGGCGCCGATAGATGACGTGATTGCTCTATTTGCGCTGTTGGCAGTGGTGTTTCAGGGGATTGTTTCCGCCCAGGACGCCTTTATGGAACTCGGCTACCTGGCCTAATGCCGCCTTGGGGCGTGGTCATTGTGACCATGGCCCCGTGCATCAAGGAGGTCTGCCGGTTTTTTCTCCATAGAGTGAAACGATTTTCGAGGGCCGATAGACTCCCGGTGTTTGTGGTTTATCCTTCCGGTGAGATAATCAAAGTTGACTCGAGGAGGATGACGCCGTGATTTCCATGTTTAAAAACGACCTGCTAGCAGGCCAGCGCATTCTTGTGACTGGAGGCGGTACGGGCCTCGGGCGCGAATTCACCGAGGCCTATGCGTCCCTGGGCGCCGAGGTGCATATTTGTGGCCGTCGCGGCGCGGTCTTGGACGAAACAGCGGCGGAAATTTCGGAAAACACCGGCGGCAACGTTTTCGCCCACGCCACCGATATTCGTGCCGCCGGTGCGGTGGATGAAATGGTGGAGGCAATCTGGACTGATTCTGGACCCTTGACGGGTCTGGTCAACAACGCCGCCGGCCAAATCATGAGCCCCACAGACAAGCTGTCGCCCCGGGGCTTTGACGCCGTGGCGTCGACCGTCTTTCATGGGACCTACTACGCCACCCATGCGGTGGGCCGGCGCTGGATTGAGCAAGACCTAACCGGCAGCGTCGTCTCCATCCTGGTGACCTGGGTTTGGTCGGGCAGTCCCTATGTCGTGCCGTCGGCCATGTCGAAGGCGGGCATCCATGCCATGACCAAGTCCCTTGCCGTGGAATGGGCTAAATACGGTATTCGCCTCAACGCCATCGCGCCGGGGCCATTCCCGACGGAGGGGGCGTGGGCCCGACTGCGGCCCGAAGCGAAAACCGAAGGCGAAGCGAAAGATATCTCCCGCGTGCCCATGGGGCGCTACGGCGAAATGCACGAACTGCGGAACCTGGCCGTGTTCTTGGTCGCCGACGGTTGTGAATACCTGACCGGTCAAACCATTGCCATCGATGGGGCCGGGCATTTGGGCAATGGGGGTAATTACGTCCACCTCACCGGGCGTTCGGACGAGGAATGGGACGAGATCAAGATCATGGCCAAGGCTGCGTCCGACAAGGACAAGGCCCAACGCAGCGCCTAAACTGTCCCCGGCGGCCACATTTGCAGGGCTTTTTCGGTCAATCCCTTGCGGTCAACCTTACCCGGGCCGGCCAAGGGCAGTTCATTCATCACATGAACGCGCCGGGGATGCTGGTAGGCCGGGCCGTTGGCCAGAGCGTGTTGCTTGACCAGGTTCTCGTCGATGGATTTGCCGGCCTGAGGGACGGCGAAGGCCACGGGTTTCATGCCCTTGATTTCGTCAGGGATAGGGACGACGCAGGCCTGGTCGACATCCGGATGTGAGACCAAAATCGCCTCCACATCCGCTGGGTAAATATTCTCTCCGCCGCAGTTGAACATGTCGTCCGTGCGCCCGACGAAGTAGTGCGCGCCATCGACGTCGCGGCGGAATACGTCGCCGGTCTTATACCAGCCGTCCTCCGTAAAGGCCTCTGCCGTTTTTCCCGGCAGGTTCAGATAACCAGGCGAGTTCGCTGGGCATTTATGCCAAAGTTCGCCTTGGTCCGCTTCGTTGCCGCTGACATCAATGAGTTTTGTGCCAACGCCCGGGATCACCCAGCCGACTGACGTTGGCGGCGGAGCCGCGCCGTCGAGGGCGCCGAAGACAACGGGGCCCGATTCCGTCGTGCCGTAGCCGTTCATGATGCTCGCGCCGGGAAAGGTGGCTTCCACGTGAGCCCACAGCTTCGGCGACACGGGCGCCGAACCCATGCGGACGATACTTACCGAGGAGAGATCTGCCTTTTCCGTCAGCGCCGGATCGACGAACACCATGGCCAGCATGGTTGGCACGGACGTGATCCAGGTGCATCGGAATCGTTCAATGGCGGCGACGTAGGTATTGGGCGTGAACTCCGGCAGCAAGACGATTTGCGCCTTCGACCCCCAAGCGACAAGAGATACGCATAGCGCGTTCATGTGGTAAAGTGGTGCTGCGACTAGCAGCCGGTGCTGATCGAATGCGCCCAGGCGTGAACGCAGCGCCCAGAGATGTCCCGCATGGGTCAGCGGCACGCCTTTTGGGCGGCCCGTGGACCCGGATGTATAAAGGACCATGGCGACGTCCGTTTCGATAGCCGTGTAGACATCGAAGGGACCAGGGTCCAAGAGGGTATCGAAGCTGGCGTTGCCGTCTGCATCGAAACTGACAACTGGAACATTGGACCGAAGCGCTGCGGCCCGCTCGGCGTCACAGATGGCGAGGCGGACATCGGCGTCGGCAAGGATAAACGTGATGATCTCAGCGGAGAACTTGTGGTTGATGGGCACGGCTACCAGCCCTGCGCGCAGGATACCCATGTAGGCGATCATGAATTCCGCTCGATTTGCGGACAGCAGAGCTACGGACTGGCCGGGTTCCAGGCCGCGGGCGATTAGGCCGCGTGCACAGGCATTGGCCTGGGCGTCTAGTTCGCCGTGGGTGTATTCTCGCGGGTTGTCCCATTCGCGGCAATCGATCAGAGCGGTTTGCTCGCCAGCCGCGGCAAGGTCAAAGATATCGCCGAGATTGGTCGTGCTGGCCGCACCCATTCCTGTCGCTTCCTTCCTGAATTAAGGGCGATCTTGGAGAGACCAGACAAAACCGTCAAGGCGAGGGCAGGAGAATGAAACGCCCCCTCGCTACCGTGACGTTGCCAAGGATGGTTTCACGGAGGAAGATAGTTGTTCACACAGCGAAATTATTGGCGCGGGCATGCCAAAGGACGATCCTATCAAGGGCGAAACGGACGCCGCCGACATTACCGAGCCGTCGGCGCCCCGTCGCCGAGGCCCACCATCGGCATTGCTGGTCCTGATTGCCGCTTTCGCCATCGCTGGATACTTCGGGTACCAGGAATTTCAGGAACGACTCGTCACCTTGCATGAGGAAGACGCCCGTATCCAATCCGACATGATCACGGTCTCCAGCAGGGTCTCTGGCTGGATTACGGAGGTCTCCATCGAAGAAGGCCAGGACATCGACAAGGGGACGGCGTTGATTGTCATCGACGATCGTGAGGCCCGCGCCATCATTGACGAATTGAACGCCCAACGAGAGGGCGTGGGTGCGGAGAAGGAACGCCTGAAGGCCCAGCAGGACCTGGTTAGGCGGCAGACCGACTCACAATTGGCGGCAGAACGCTCAGAACTTGCGGCGGCGAAGGTCACGGTCTCTAGTCTCGCGCCCCAGTTGAATCTGGCAAAGCGGGAGGTGAAAAGGACCACGCGCCTGTTCCAGAAGAAGGTGGCCTCGCGCCGCCAGATGGATCAGGCGGAACAACAGCTCCAACGTATCGAACGCGAACACGAGATCGCCATGGCCAAGGTTAAGGGCGCGCGCGCGCGCGTTAAGCAAGCGGACGCAGAGCGTGCCAAGCTCGATGTTCTGGCTGGCGATTTGGCTGTTCTAGTGAAACGCGAAGCGGAGATTACGGCGAAGGTCAAACGCCAGGCCTTGGATATCGAAGATCGAGTCATCGAAAGCCCGTTGAAAGGGATCGTCGACCGGCGTTTTGCTAATGTGGGCGAATACGTGACGCCGGGACAGCGCCTTGTGCTGGCCCACGATCCGGACCGCATCTGGATTGAGGCCAACATCAAGGAAACCCAGGTGCGTCGCTTGAAGGAGGGCCAAACGGTAACCGTTTCCGTGGACGCTTATCCGGATGAAGCTTTCGAGGGCCATATTGAGCGTATCGGCAATACGGCCACCAGCGCCTTCGCCTTGCTACCCAGCCCCAACCCCAGTGGAAACTTCACCAAGATCACCCAGCGCCTTCCCGTACGCATCGCCATCGACCAACGTGACGACCGGCTTCGTCCTGGCATGATGGTCGAGGTTAAGATTGCCACCGGCCGCTAACGGGCCCGCCAACCCGGGGATTGACCTGATGGTCGCCCGCTATGGGGCGTCCTACAAATGGTTGGTGATGATCGCGGGGCTTTTGGGGTCTATGTCGATGGTACTGTCGGCAACCATGGTCAATGTGGCCATTCCCTCCATTATGGGCGCTTATGGGGTGGGTCAGGATCTGGCGCAATGGGCGGCAACGGCATTCCTCACCACCATGGTGGCGAGTCAGCTTCTGAATGCCTGGATGGTTGGGGCCTTCGGACAGCGGATTGTGTTTAGCTTTGCTTTGGCCTTCTTTTGCGCTGGCTCGCTGGTTGGTGCTGCTAGCCCAAACATCGAGGCCTTGATCGCCGGCCGTATCATGCAGGGGTTTTCCGCCGGCCTAATCCAGCCGCTTGTGCTGGCCTTGGTCGTGGCCGTATTTCCTGTCGAACGGCGCGGTATGGCCGTCGGCGTTTATGGCATGGGTGTGACCCTGGCGCCGAGTTTCGGTCCGTTCTTTGGCGGTCTGGCCATCGACGCGTTCACCTGGCGACACATTTTTGTGGCGCCCGTACCGTTGGTCATGGTGGCTTTTGCTATTGGTCTGGTTTTTATGCCGCCTAAGGGCTCACGGATTTCTCTGCCGCCATTCAACTGGACTGGATACATCCTCGTTGCCACGGCGCTGATGTGCATCATGAGTTATATCGGAAATGGAAATCGCTGGGGCTGGTTTTCCGATTGGTCCATACTGTTTCTGGCGGTTGGTGTCTCGGCAGCGGTGTTGTTCGTCTACTCCCAATGGCAGTCGAAAAGCCCGCTTATGGACGTGACGCGGTTCACGGACCTTCGGTTTACGGCGGCCATGTTCATCGGCTTTGCCTTTGGTGCCGGAAACTTCGCCACAAATTATGCAATCCCTGTTTTTGCGCAGACGGTGCAGGGGTTCACTCCAACGGAGGCGGGGCTTGTCATCGTGCCGGCGGGTCTTGTGTTGATCGCGCTTGTGCCTTTGTCGGGTCGCATGGCGGACCGTATACCGTCACATTATCCGATGATGACCGGATGTGTGGTTTTCGCTGTGGCGGCGTTTCTTTTATCAACTTCTGACGTAAACACGCCGTTCTGGACCATTGCGGCCATTGCCGTATTGAGCCGAGGCGCTATCGGCATGGTAATGCCAAACTTGGGCAAGACGGCTATGGGAGCCGTGCCCGTCGACAAGTTGAATCAGGGCGCGGGTACATACAATTTCATCCGCCAGATGGGCGGGGCCTTCGGGGTCAACGTGACAGCGCTCTCTATCGACATGCAGACGGCCCATCACGCCGATATTCTGGCGGCGACTCAGACCTCGGACAACGTAGAAAGCCTGCAGGTCCTGAACCGCGTCGCCAAGCTCCTCCATGAGGGAGGCATCCCGGAAGCGGCTTTGCAGCCGGGTGCACTCAATTACCTGAGTGAGGTGATCTACGCCCAGGCGCTAACATTTGGATTCCAGGATTCGTTCTTCCAGATCTGTTTCGCTTTCTGTATCGCCTTTATTCCGGCCTGGTTCCTGGGCCGCGCGGCGGGTCGCTCGGCAAGCTAGTTGGGCATATTGGCCGGGAAGCGGAAGTACTACAACTATGGCATGCGTTGGTTTGTTGTTCTGATTTTTGGTTGTCTGCTTGTCCACGCGCCCCGGACCTCGGACGAGCCCTTAGAATAAAACTACCAGAAAGACGTCATTGGGGGCGGCGGCTTTATGCTGATAATCAAGGGTCGCTAAGATTTATCTCGGTCGGTGCTGAAAAAGATGATCTTGGAGATCGCTGGCCGCGACTGGGGCGCGCTATCAGTGATCACTTTTCGTTAGAAAGCGATCTCCTAACCCCGTGTCGTAGGCGACGCCGGCGGCGGTGAGCGTCATTGTCAGCGGGTTGTCGCCGCGGGCGAGGCCCTTGCGCTTTAGGGCGGTCCAGACGGCCGGGTTGGAAAACCCGCTGGCTTCCTGAGCGGAGACAACGAATTGGCCGACGTGGACGTGATCGCCGTGGGTCTGGGGAATCCTCAATAGTTCCACATCACCTGTCGCCTCGTCCAACTTGCCCGTGTTTGGGTCACGCGTCAGCACTTGAGCCAGAGACAAGGTGCGCAATTGAAGCTTGTTCAGTCTCAATGGGTTTTGTTTCGGCGGCATGGGATCACTCCGGGGGAGTCGGGTGGTATTGGCCGTCCGCGCCCAAGTATTCCTGGCCTTCGTTGCGATAGAATCTGTCCGCGCCGGCATCCGCTAAAACCTTCAGCATTTTCGGTGTTTGCAGGCCCATCGCATTGACCCGAGCGATCACATTATCTGCGCCCAGCGCATCGATCATCTCGAAAGGTCCGCGGCCCCAGGCGTACCCCCACTTCATGGCACGGTCGATGCTGACTACGTCATCGGCGATCTCGGGGATCAGGTCGGCGGCGTAGCAAAGCGTGCCGCCCATGATCTGCCAGGCGAAGTTTCCTGCTGCATCATCGGACAATAAGACGTCTAGGCCCGTGTGGGTGTCGTCCAGTTGGAACATCTCGGAGGCCCGCCAATCACCGGCTGTCAGGTCATAAATCTCCGTCTTGCGCGAGCCGTCGTCTAACTTCTGCATGCGATAGAACCCCGCACCCGCCTTGCGCCCGATCTGTCCACGTTCCAACATCTCGTGGATTGGGCCCGGCAGCGCAATGAAATCCAAGCCCATATCGCCGTCCGGAAGATTGACGGCTAGGTTCTTACCGACTAGTTCCATGACATCGAGGCCAATTAAGTCGATGAGGCCATAGAGCCCCGTTGGCGGCAAGCCCACAGGGCCCGACATAAGCGCGTCAATCTGTTCCATGGTGAGGCCGTCGCTCAATGCCTCCTGGGCATAGTGGAGACCGGTCATCATCCAAAAGCACCCAATGCGGTTGCCGATAAAATTCACCGTGTCTTTGGCATAGACCACGCCTTTGCCAAGCTGTCCGCCGGTAAATGCCGCCAGCGCGTCCATGACATCAGGCGTGGTTTCCTTACCCGGAATCAATTCCAAGAGGCGCATGACCTTCACGGGATTGAAGAAGTGGGTGACGGCGATGTCCTTCTTCAGGCTATCAGGCATGCCCTCGGTGATATCTCGGAGTGGGATGCCCGACGTATTGGTAGTGATCACCGAACCTTCCCGGCGCAGTGGTTCCAGTTTTTCGAACAGCGCGCGCTTGGTCGGCAGGTCTTCGACCACCGCCTCGCAAATCCAGTCGTAGTTGGCAACCTGGGCGAGGTCATTGTCTATGGTCCCAAAGGTGATGTTTCTGGCCTTTTCGGGCTCTTCCACAGCCGGCGGACGGCCATTGATGATCCGGTCCTTGGCTTTCTGGGCGGCCTCTTCGGAGACATCTAACAGCAGTACTTTGTGGTCCGTCTGCGCGCACAAACCGGCTATGCCGGTGCCCATGGTACCGCCACCGATGACGGCGACGGATTTGATTTGATGGGACATGTCATACCCTTTCTGAACCTTTGATTTCCTGGCCTTGCGTAACCAGTGCGGACGTGATTGTAAAGGTATGCAACAGGGAGTTCACCATGGTAACGCCAAAGTTCCTTAAGTTCGATACGCTGAGCCTGCACGCCGGCCAACAGCCGGACCCGGCGACGGGCGCACGGGCCGTGCCCATCTACCAGACCACGTCCTACGTATTCGAGGACACGGATCACGCAGCATCCCTCTATAACTTGGAGCGGCCGGGACATATTTACACGCGGCTTTCCAATCCCACCGTGGCGGTGTTGGAGGAACGCGCGGCGGCGCTGGAGGGCGGCGTCGGCGCGGTGGCGACGGCCAGCGGCATGGCGGCGATCTTCCTAGCTATCGCGACGCTCATGGAAAAGGGTGGCCATATCGTCGCGTCGGGATCGCTCTATGGCGGCACGCACAATCTGTTCAGTTACACTATGCCGCGCTTCGGCATCACCACGACCTTCGTCAACCCGCGCGAGCCGCAGCAGTTCAAGGACGCGATTACCGATGACACGCGCCTGGTATTCGGTGAGACGTTGGGCAACCCCGGCATCGAGGTCATGGACATTCCAGTGATTGCCGAGATCGCGCACGAGGCCAGCCTGCCGCTGATGATCGACAGCACATTCACCACACCTTACCTGATGAACCCGATCGACCACGGTGCCGACATCATCATGCACTCTCTGACCAAGTACATGGGTGGTCACGGGGTGGCCATCGGCGGGGTCTTCATCGATTCCGGCCGCTTTGACTGGGAGGCGTCGGGTAAATTCCCGACGCTCACGGAACCATACGACGGCTATCACGGTCTCGACTTCGCCGACGAATTCGGGACGCAAGCCATGGTCATGCGTGCTCGGGCCGAGGGCATGAAGGACTTCGGCGCCTGCATGAGCCCGGCCAATGCCTTCTATATCTTGCAGGGCCTTGAGACCCTGCCGTTGCGCATGGATAAGCACGTCGCAAACGCTCAGAAGGTGGCCGAGTTCCTGGAAGGCAACGAGGCCGTGGAATGGGTGAACTACCCTGGTCTGTCGTCGCATTCGGACTATGACCTGGCGAAGCGTCTCATCCCTAAGGGGCCCGGCGCTATGCTGAGCTTCGGCCTCAAGGGTGGCCGCGATGCGGGACGGAAGTTTATAGAGTCCGTGCGGCTCGCGTCGCATCTGGCCAACGTCGGGGATGCGAAGACCTTGGTCATTCACCCGGCATCGACCACACACCAGCAGATGAATGCGGAAGCCTTGGCCGCTGCCGGCATCGGTGAGGGCATGGTGCGGCTCTCGGTCGGCATCGAGGATCCGGATGACATCACGGATGATCTGAAACAGGCGCTTCGCGCTTCGCAGAAGGAGTGAGGCCATGGCTTTGAATTTCACCGTCGACGGTAAAACCGCGCACGCGGCCAACGGCAGCCGGGAGAATTCCCCGGATGAGCCGGCCGTGATCCTGATTCACGGCGCCGGGTTGGACCGCACGATCTGGCAAATGCAGACCCGCAATATCGCCTTCCAAGGCCGCCGGGTCTACGCGGTAGATTTGCCGGGCCACGGCTATTCCGAGGGGCCGGTCATCGAGAACGTTGAAGAAATGGCCAATTGGGTAATCCGGTTCATGAATGCGGCTGGCGTGGATAGGGCGACGGTCATGGGCCATTCCATGGGATCGTTGATTGCCCTCGACCTGGCGTCACGTTATCCCGAACGGACGGAGCAACTGATCCTGACTGGTGTCGCCGAAGCCATGCCTGTGCATCCGGACCTTTTGGCCGCCGCCCGGCTGGATGAACCGTTGGCCTCGGAGTTGATCGTTTTCTGGGGGCTTGGCGAGAAGGCGCAGACCGGCGGTCATCCGTTGCCTGGGCTGTGGGTGCACGGTGCCAGCGAGGTCTTGTTGAAGAACGCCAAGTCTGGCGTGCTGGCTAACGACCTGGCGGCTTGCGATAACTTTGGCGATGCCAAGGAGCGTGCAGCGAAGATCACCTGTCCGACATTCTTCGTCCTTGGCCGCGACGATAAGATGTCACCGGTGAAAAGCGGTGGGCGCTTGGCTGACGTCATCGACGGCGCGCAAGTGAATATCCTCGAGAAGTGCGGCCACATGATGATGATCGAACGGCCGAATGAGATGTATCACGCCTTGCGGCCGCTGATTTTCTGAGGCCATCAGTTGACCTCCTAACAGTCGAGTTCATCGAACGAGAGCATTCTGGCTTTTTTAGGTCAATTTGGTGAAGGACGATCAATGCGTGGATCAAGCGATGATTGCTAACCGAGTTTTAAGTACGCATATGGCAACAGCGGCGTTCTGACCGATCAGTACGAACTTTGCGTTATGGTCGTAGTCTGGCAGATTGATCATTTATGTTGAGATGTATTTGAGGCACTTATACCTATCACTCTTGAGATAGCGCAGAACATTCCGTACCACTTCCTCGGTTGGCTAAAGCTTGTTTTGACCGGATCAAGGGTGCGTTTGAAGATGCGGCTATGAGATACGAGTTGCGACCCAGCGCGGTGACGATGGGTTTGGTCGCCGTGCTGACCGCGTTTACCGCCATTGCCGACGAGACGCCGACGCGTCACGCCCTAGCATGGGCATGTATAGGCGCCCCGTCGGAAGTCGAATCCCTTTTACGTGGGTTTCCCGGCAGCAGTCTGTTGGACGACCGCGTGCGATCCTTTGGTGGTCAGCCCGGCCGGTCTCGCCATGTCTTGGGAGTACCGTCCGGCGGAGAACTCCGGATCACCCGGATCTTTCCCCTGGGCCAATTGCGCCGGGTTAGTATTGAGTTTTATGTGCCGGGGTCAGGCGGGGACTTGCGTCCCCGCGAAGCGGTCGTGGGGGATGGTACATGCCGGGAGATCGAAGCGCGGCGGATCGCCTACGACGCGGTCGACCGCGCTGAAAAGCTGAGCATTCGTCGTGGGGATGATTACCAGCACGTACCGTTGAACCCGTCGGTCCCGCCAGGGCGTGATCCCGGCGGAGTGTTGGTGGCCGTCATCGACACGGGTCTCAATTATCAGTTGCCGGGCGTCGCGGCGCGTCTCGCCCGCGACGAGGGGGGCAGGATGCTCGGGTACGATTTCTGGGACGATGACGCGCGGCCCTTCGACATCGACACCGGTCGGTCTCCGTTTTTTCCCCAGCATCACGGTACCGCGGTGACCAGCATCATTCTCCGCGAGGCCCCAAATGCACGGATCGCGCCCTACCGGTTTCCGCGCCCAGACATGGCACGTATGGCCGACGTCGTGGCCCACGCCGACGCGGTTGGCGCGCGCATCGTAAACCTGGCCATGGGCTCGAATAAAGCGGAGGACTGGCGGGCGTTCGAGTTCGCCGCGCGGGCCCGGCCGCATATGCTATTCATCGTGTCGGCCGGCAATAACGGGCGCGATATCGATAGATCGCCCGTCTATCCTGCAGCGCTGGCGCTGCGCAACATGGTCACGGTGACCTCAGCTGACGCATTCGGGAAACTAGCCGATGGATCGAACTGGGGTCGGACCCACGTCGACATTATGGTTCCTGGGGAGCGGGTCGCGGTGATTGATCACCGGGGCGTCGGCAATCAGGCCTCTGGATCCAGCTTTGCCGTGCCCCGCATCGCCGCGCTGGCGGCCCGGTGGCTGGCGGCTAATCCCGCCTGGACTACCCACAAACTCAAACAGGCCATTTTTTCGCGCGCGCGTTCCTCATCGCGCCAACCGGACCTGCCTTTGGCA
The DNA here is from genome assembly GCA_964576415.1 of uncultured Magnetovibrio sp. Classification (GTDB taxonomy): domain Bacteria; phylum Pseudomonadota; class Alphaproteobacteria; order Rhodospirillales; family Casp-alpha2; genus UBA3470. The sequence goes on from CAZNWX010000019.1 coordinate 11,334, forward strand.
CACGGATGGTTACCCGATCCGACGGACGACTACTTGCCCTGAGGCCGCGGTGGGGGCGGCGGGGCGTTGCGGAAGCGTTCGGCCAGCAGGGCGAGTTTTGGATGGTGTTGCTTTAATAAGGCCATACCCTGGTCTGCAAGGTCGGGCGCGCCGCCCCAGGTGCCGGCCTGAATCGCGAAACGGAGAACCTGAACATCGGTAGGGAGCGTATTCATCAAAATCTTTAGATGAGGAATCTCATCTGCGTAACGCCGTGCGAGGTGCAACGTCACCACGAGGCTTAACCGCGTGTTTAGCGTGTTTGGATCCTGATCCAGTGCTGCCGTGAATAGGGCGATGGATTTGTCGAAGTGACCCCGCCGGCCGAAGACTTGCGCCGCCAGGTCAAGAAGCTGGCGGTTTTCGGACGCCCGACAGCGTTCGTCCAAGAACGCCAATTGTTTCTGGGACAATGGTCGGCGGCCTCGCCCGGCTGCATCGGTTGCGGCCATGCATTGCCGATAGGCCAGACTGATCTGGTCGTGGGCGTCTCGATGTGCCGGACCGGATAGGGATTTCAGTCGTTTAATTTCGGTGGCGGGAATGCCGTCATGGCGACCCTCGCCTCCAGCGGCAATGATGGCTAACAAGTGGCCTTCCGCATTTACGAGCGCGCCGCCGGAATTGCCGGGTTGGCTTGGGGCGTCGTGATGAACGCGGGCCAAGGGCGCGTCGGCCGGCGGAATAGCAGTAATCTGGCCCGGCGCATAAATACGAATTTCCTGACGGCCCACGTCATAACCAATGGCGCGAAGCGTGGTCGTGGCAGTTGGCGTTTGGATAGGCGCCAAGATTGGTCCTGGTGGCAAATCAGGCACTCGAAGCACGATCAGATCCCCGGGGTAAGACGACGGCACGACCGTGGCGTTCAGGCGGGCGCCATTGAGCGCCACCACGCGCACCGTTGCCTGGTTGGCAACTACGTGGCGGTTGGTGACGAGAAGGTCCGGGCCGATGCGCGTCGCGCTGGCGGTGGGATGGAAGGATTGAATGGCGAAAACCCCCGCCTTTGCCGCGCAGACCGGTGGCGGCGCCGCGCATACAGCTTTGGCGGGTGAGGCGCTTAAGATGACGACCATCCAAGTTGTGAGCACGGCCGAGACTGGCTTAAAGCGCGGCAAAACAAGTTCTATGGTAATATTTTTAATCATCATATTAAAAAATGAGACATATCGTTCAAATAATATTGATTTATGTTAATTTTTAAGTAACATGTTAAATCTTGTTGATGCGTGCGCGTCCATCACGGGGGAAATTTTAGTATGGCTGACGGCGGCAAGGAAAGCGGTTCGGCCCTTCAAAAAGTGGTCCTGATCCTGGACGCTCTGTTTGAGTCCGACACACCCATTGGGCTGGCCGAACTATCCCAGCAGTTGGAGCTGCCCCGCCAGACGGTGCACCGCGTGGTTCGCCAGTTGGAAGACCTGGATATTATCCGCCGGGACTTCGCCCGCGACCATTTCTCCGTCGGCGCGCGAATGATGCGTCTTAGCCTGAATGCAATTGGGATAGCTTGGCGCATGGGACCCATGCGGGTGGTCCTCAAGGATCTGGTCGCCAACGTGGGTGAGACCTGCAACATCGGCGTCCTGGACCGCGATGAAATTGTCTATATCGACCGGGTGGAGTGCGAATGGCCGCTTAGGTTGCAATTGCAGGCCGGGTCTCGCGTGCCCGTGCACGCTACAGCGATCGGCAAGCTCCTTTTAGCCCATTTACCCAGTCGGACCCGCAAGCGCATTATAGAGGCCGCCCCGCTGTCGAAATTCACGGATCACACGATCACTGATGTGGCCGATTTGGAAGCGGAACTGAAAGGCATTCGACGCAACGGGTTCGCCACCAACAATTCCGAGAATGTCTCGGGTCTGATCGCCGTGGCCGTTCCCATTTGCGATGACGGTGGCCGAGTGGTCGCCGGTCTGGCTTTGCACGCCCCCGACGCCCGTATGGATGTGAAAGAAGCAAAACAGAGACTACCGACCATGCGCGCCGCTGCGACGAAACTGCAGAAATATATTGTTGAATCTCAAGATATGGACGGTGAACAGCCTGGCTTCATGGATGACGCTGGACCGGTTCACCGATCCGATCCAAGCTGAGGAGTATTGACCGTGAGTCAGACAGCAGCCGCACAGTCACCCACCCCTGCCGATGATGCGAAAGTGATTATCGACGGCCTTGTTGCCAAGGCCCGGGTCGCTATGGAGATCTTCGAGAGCGCCGATCAGGAAACGGTCGATGAGGCCGTCACGGCGCTTGCCTGGTCCATCTACAAACCTGAGCGCGCGCGCGAACTGGCCGAGACCGCGGTCCGCGACACGGGCCTCGGCAACGTCGAAAGCAAGGTCATCAAGAATATGCGTAAGACCTTTGGCTGCCTACGTGACCTAATGCGCGTGAAATCGGTGGGCCTCATCGAAGAGCTACCGGAAAAGGGTCTGGTCCTGTACGCGAAACCCGTCGGCGTCGTTGCTGCCGTGGCGCCGTCGACCAATCCTGCGGCGACGCCGGTTAACAAGGCTATGATGGCCGTGAAGGGTCGAAACGCTGTGATCGTCGCGCCGAGCCCGGCTGGCCTGTCGACCACGACCCAAACTGTGGAATACATGCGCGATGAGCTGCGCAAAGTGTGTGCTCCCGAAGACTTGGTGCAGGTGCTGCCGGCGCCGGTCAACAAGGCGCTGACCCAGGAACTTATGAACCAGGCCGATTTGGTTGTGGTCACTGGGTCCCAGAACAATGTGCGCCGCGCATATTCGTCGGGCACGCCGGCCATTGGCGTCGGCGCTGGGAACGTACCGGTGATCATCGATAGCACTGCCGATCTTCCGGATGCTGCCAAAAAGATCATGATGTCGAAATGTTTCGATAACGCCACCTCTTGTTCGTCGGAAAACTCTGTGACCATCCTGGACGACGTCTATGAAGATGCAATTCAAGCCCTGAAGGAAGCCGGCGGTTATCTGGTCACGGCGGAGGAGAAACAGAAGATCCTGGAGACGCTTTGGGTGGACGGCCATCTGAATCGCCACGTTATCGCCAAGGACCCGGACGTACTGGCCGAACATTGCGGGCTGTCGGAAGAAGCCAAGTCGGCCAAGTTTTTCCTGGTCGAGGACCAGAACGGCGTTGGCAAGGAATACCCGCTCTCCGACGAGAAACTGTCCCTCGTGCTGACGGTCTACCGGGCCAAGGATTTCACCGAAGCCAAGGTGCATGTGCAAAACGTCCTCGACTTCGTTGGCATGGGCCATTCGGTGGGAATTCATACGAAGGAGGAGGCACATGCCACGGAACTAGCTGAAGACCTTCGGGTTGTCCGCGTCCTGGTCAACCAGGCCCATACCTTGGGCAACGGCGGTAGCTTTGACAACGGGTTGAACTTCACGCTCTCCATGGGCTGCGGGACCTGGGCCGGGAATTCCATTTCCGAGAACCTGAACTACAAGAATTTTCTCAACATCACTCACTTGGTGCGAACCATCCCTGAGGACAAGCCGTCCGAAGAGGCTCTGTTCGGCAATCATTGGGAAAAGTACGGGAAGTAAGGTCATGAATTTCGAAGAGTATGCTGCCAAGCCAGTCTTGGCGGCAACTGGCATTGCAGTGCCCAAGAGTCAATTGGCGACGACGTTATTCGACGTGGGTCTGGCAGCCGGTGAAATCGGCCCCTGCGTTGTGAAAGCCCAGGTACCCACGGGCAAGCGTGGACAGGCGGGGGGTATTCAGTTGGCCGCCTCGGCCACGGAAGCGCGCGCCCACGCTGAGAACATTCTCGGTATGGAAATTGGCGGGCACACGGTGGAGAAGGTCCTAATCGAGGCTCAATGCAACATCGTTCGTGAGTTTTATGCCGCCATCCTCAACGATCCTGAGACCAAGGGTCCGGTGGTCATATTCTCCACGGAAGGCGGCATGGATATCGAGGAAATCGCCGCCAAGACACCTGAAAAGTTGCGCAAGGCGCCGGTTGACGTACGCCACGGTTTCGTCCGGGATACGGCGGACCAGTTGGTTAACGGTCTTGATCTGGACGGCGCTAATGATGCGGTGGCTGAAACCCTGGTGAAGCTCTACGAAGCCTACGCGACCAATGATGCGGAGCTTCTGGAGATCAACCCTCTGGTCTTGACCGGTGCGAATGAGGTGATGGCGTTGGACTGCAAGTTCGTCATGGACGACAGCGCTATCAAGCGCCAGAACGACCTGGCGCCCAAGGGTACACCCGACAAGC
>CAZNWX010000020.1:0-2287 GCA_964576415.1 uncultured Magnetovibrio sp.
ATTTATGGTGGCGTTCGCGATCATGGTTATCTCAGCCCGGACTGGGGCGTCGGGAACGCAACTTTCAAAGATCCGGGCCTCGCACTCGCTGGGGGCGTCTGACCGGCAGATCATGTGGAACGTGATCCTGCCCAATGCACTTCCCGAGATCCTTACCGGCGTGCGCATTGCCATCGGTGTGTGCTGGGGCACCTTAGTGGCGGCGGAGATCCTAGCCGGCACGACGGGGGTCGGGTTTATCGAGAACATTGCGCGCACCGTGTCGGATTATGAACTCATTTGGGTGACGATTCTGATCATGGGCATGTTGGGTTTGCTGTTCGACCTGATCATGCGCTGGGTCATTGATAAGACCATCCCGTGGCGGGGCAAGGGCTAAACTCCTTCGAGATGTGCTTGACTGCCGCGAGAGGCAAAGCATGTCCAGCGTATACGATAGCGAGGATTTTGTCCTGTAGCAGGGGCTCCAGCAGATCCGGGCCCTGTCGGACGCCGCGTCCCCGGAGGAGGCGGAACGCATGTGCCGCGACGATAGCCGCGAAGAAACCTACGGTCGTATTATGGTGTTCGGCGGCGTGACCAGGACGAAGGTGACATGCGCCACGGTGGGTGGCGAAAACAGGATGGCAGCGCATAGGGCCATGTCTAAAAATTTCTGGAACTTGATTATTTCCAACCCAAGTATCTTGGGTCACGGTCACCATGTTAGTCTGCCGACTTGACATAAACATGAACGAGTGAGGTTGACGATGACAGAACAATCCGCCTTGATCGTCGGTGCTGGGCAGGGTCTGAGCGCTTCGGTGGCGCGGAAGTGCGCCGAGCGCGGTATGACCGTGGCACTGGCTGCCCGGGATACGGCAAAACTCTCGGACCTGGTGTCGGAGATCGGCGCTACTAGCTTCGTCTGCGACGCCAGCGACCCGGTCTCCGTCGCCGATCTGTTTGCCCAGTTGGATGCGGCCACCGGCACCCCCAACCTCGTCCTCTACAACCCCAGCTACCGCCAGCGCGCGCCGTTCATCGAACTTGACGTGGAGGAAGTGCGCAAAACTTTGATGATTTCTTGCTACGGTGGCTTCTTGGTGGGCCTGGAGGCAGTGAAACGCATGACCGTCGTGGGCGAAGGTGCCATATTCTTTACCGGCGCGTCGGCCAGCGTGAAGGGCTACAAGCAGTCGGCGCCATTCGCCATGGGCAAGTTTGGGCTGCGGGGGCTGGCCCAGAGTATGGCTCGCGAGCTCGCACCCCAGAACATCCACGTGGCGCACTTCGTCATCGACGGCGGTATCGAGAAGGACGACGATCCCCGTGCCGCGATGCGCGGTAACGACGGCCTGCTGCATCCTGACGCCATCGCCGATACCTATATGCATATCTATGACCAGCACCGCACGGCCTGGACCTGGGAGGTGGAGCTTCGCCCCTGGGTGGAAAATTTCTGAGCCGTTTGCGGGAATGATAAACCAGCGTATAGTCCGGCCATGAGCATGGAAAATGTTAACGCCTTCATCAGCCACTGGGACGGGCAGGGCCCGTCCCTGGATCCGGCCATGAAGGATCCCGAACCCGACTTCATCGTCCACCATGCTGAGGTGCAGGGCTTCAGCTTTTCCAAAGACGACCTGAAGAGCGCATTGAATACTCGGATCTGCAATGCGGAGAGCTTGCCGCGCCCGTGGGGTTGGGCGGTGGCGCGAAAAATGGGGCTGGTCCGCAGTTGATGGACCTGCCCGTGCGTCAATATGTCGACGTGGATGGCGTCCGCATCTCCTATCGTCAGGCCGGCACCGGCCCTGACCTTGTCCTGTTGCATGGTCTGGCCGGCAACGCCCGGACCTGGGAGCGCCAGTTCGAGGCCTTTGCCGACCAATTCCGGATCACCGCATGGGACGCACCCGGGTATGGGGAATCGAACCTGGTCGCGACGGAAATCGAGACCTACGCCGATACCCTGACGGCGTTTACGGCGGCGCTCGGCATTGACCGGTTCATCCTGCTTGGCCACTCTATGGGCGGTATCGTCGCCGGGAACGCGGCCGGACGCTACGCGGACCGGGTGCGGGGCTTAATTTTGTCGTGCACCATGTTGGGGCGCAAACAGACCAAGGGTGCGCCGCTGGGCGAAAAATACCTGGCCCGCTTGACGCAGTTGGATGAATTGGACCCCATGGAATACGGCCGCGCTCGGGCCAAGAGCATGACCGCGCCGGGCTGCGATCCGGCGATCCTTGAGCACTTTGCCGGAATCGCCGCCGAGACCCGGAAGGATGGGCTGGAGGCCGCC
>CAZNWX010000020.1:2297-11524 GCA_964576415.1 uncultured Magnetovibrio sp.
GGCGGATAACGAACCGGCGTTCGCTGGCCTGTCCATGCCCGTTCTGGTACTAGCCGGGGACGTTGATCAGACGGTGACCAAGGACCTTACCGAAGTGATGATTGCCGCCGTTCCCGAGACTGTGCCCGCCCTCCAGGCCCATTACTTACCCGGCGTCGCCCATGCGCCTTACATGGAGGACGCGGACGCCTACAACGCCGTACTCTCGGATTTCCTGATGACCCTCAGATAAAGTCGATGTGGGTCAGCCCGTCCCAGCGGCCTAGGCGGGGGTAAGCCGGGTATTTGACTCCGCGAACATTTGGATGTTGCCTTCCATATCATACGGCTGTTCCGTCAGAGTTTCCGCATCCCATTCGCTGCGGCCCGGGCCGAAGAAATCGCCCCCGTAGACGTGCAGCGCTCCGGTCAGGCGTGGGATCGGGTTGGTGACGGAATGGACGATGTCCTTGCCCAAGGGGGCCACGTCGCCGGCGCCAATGGCTTCCGCGCCTGCGGCTTCGATCCGATTTTGCGAACCGTCCTTGATCTTGCGCCAGAAAATATTGTCCTCGCGGCCGGTGTAGATGCCGATCACAGCCCACATCTTATGGTCGTGGGGTTTCAGGGTCATCATCGGGCCCCATACAAGGTTGAGGATTGTCAAATTGTCGGAAACGAACAGCTTGTTGACGCCGGCCTCGGACGGTTCGCCCAGCCCCTTGAGGACGTCGTCCGGGTTTGAGACGGCGCGCCCGACCAGTTCCTTCACCGCCATGTGGCTGTCAGTCTCTTTCACGGCCTCTTCGCATTCCGCGATGAATTGATCAAGGTCGAACATTAAACTGGGCTCCGCACAGTGAATTTTAGAGCAACAAAGTAGAGAAAGACCAAGGTATTTCCAAGGTTTGGTGCTCGCGCTAGGCTAGGAATGAAACAACAAAATCCTGACGTATCGAGGAAAGCCTATGCCTACTCCGGCCGTGGATGTTCCCGATGTTCTTAAGTGCTACGATCCGGAAGGCGATGCTTTGCCGTTGAAGTTTGACTCGCCCCATAACGGCCATGTGTACCCCGACGATTTCGCGTACGCCTGTCCCCGCGACAAGATCCAGTGGGGCGAGGACGCCTTCGCAGATAAGTTATTCGATCGTACCCCGGGGCACGACGCGTGGTTCCTAGCCTGCCAGTTTCCCCGTACCTACATCGACCCGAACCGCGCCCTGGTCGATCTGGACGCCGCCATGATCGACGGCGGTTGGCCGGGTCCCGTTGAGGTAATGGAAAAGACGCTCCGGGGCATCGGCCTGGTCTGGAAGCGAGCTGACAATGAACACGAATTCTATGACCGGTTGTTGAGCCAGGCCGAGGTCCGAAACCGGATTGGCGGTAAGCTTGCCGACTACGTAAGCGCCCACATCTAGCATTTGTCGGGGAATTTGATGTCGTCGGCCATTACCCTCGCACTTTTCAGCCTCGTTGCCGCCGGATGTTTGGACGTTTCATTTAAGCGATACTCCAGAAAAGTCAGATCGCGTGGCGTTTACCTTGCCATGTGCGGCGTGGCCTGGACGGGCCTGCAAAGCACATATTTCGTGTCCCAGAACATCGCCCTGGTCTTTGACGCGGTGACCCTCAGCTACGGTGCGGTTGCGGGCATTATTCTAGCCTTGGCTAATCTTGTGCTGATTGAGAGTTTGACCCATCTAAATGTCAGCCTCGGGTCCACTATTTACAGACTGAACACAGTCGCCGTAGTGGTTCTATCGTTGGTCATTTTGGCGGAATCCATGAGTGCGTGGAAGGCCTTCGGCGTGATAACGGCGGTCGTCGCCGTCTGGATGCTCTATGACCGCAAGGCCTATCAGACTTTGCAGGGCGGATTGGCGCTCTTTATCTGGATGGCGGTAATGGCATCGGCCCTGCGCGCCATCTTCGCCATCGTTGCAAAGCTCGGCTCGGTCGCTGGTGCTCATACAGATACAGCGCTGCTCATTTACGCCATGTCATGGATACCCGCTGGTCTCATTTATGCAATCTGGCGTGAGGACAACGTCCGGTTGACAGCGCCGAAGATTGCCTATGGCGCGATCTCAGGAACATTGTTGTGCATGACGGTCAATTTTATCATCGCCGCGATTGCCAGGGGTGATGTGAGCACAGTGGTGCCCATCGCGAATCTCAGCTTCGTCGTTGCTCTGATCCTGTCCGCCGCCATGGGCATGGAATTGTTCACGCGCCGGAAGGCGGAAGCCATGGTGCTCGCGGGCGTTGCCATTTATCTGCTCGCCCAAGGCTAGGCCTAAACGTATTCTGTTAATTGAAATTCAGAGGCGTTGATCAAACAGCTTTCTTGATGACGGAATGGAAAAGAGATTAGATACACCGGTGGTTCGCATTTGCCGAGGAGATTTGTAATGGCCCCTGATGCTTCTGCGCTGCACCACGAGGCGCTCACCCACGTCGCGACGACTTTGCATTTCTTCGTTCCCGACGACGAGAAGCCAAAGGTGCTTATGGCCGACGACTACACCCAAGAAAACCGGCGCACCGGTACTTTCCGTGATGAGCCGGTAACCATCCATAACGGTCGCCTTGCCGATCCGGCCCCGGCCCTGGAGCGGGAGGGCTTTGAACTGGTCGAGCACATTTCCAACGTCAGCGATTTTTATGACGAGGACCAGATTGCGGTCGGCCATTACCCGGAAATTATCCGCTTCCTCAAGGAAACCGCCGGCGCCACGGACGTCCATATCTTCGACCACACGCTGCGTGTTCAAGATATGGATAAGCGCAACGCCAACGACACCCGCGGCCCTGTGCCAATCGTGCACAACGACTATACGGAGAAGTCGGGCCCAATGCGCATCACCGATCTTTTGGCCCCGGACCGGGCGGAGAAATTCCTCTCGGGCCGTTTCGCCCTGGTCAATGTCTGGCGGTCCATCGGCCCTGACGTGCAGCGCCTGCCATTGGCCGTGGCCGATGCGCGTACCATGGCCGCAGATGATTTTGTTGCCACGGACATGGTGTATTCAGACCGGTTGGGAGAGATTTATCAGATCGCTGGAAATACCAACCAGCGCTGGAGTTATTTCCCGAACATGAACCGTGACGAGGTGTTGCTGCTGAAGTGCTTCGACAGCGCACACGACGGCCGTGCCCGCTACACGGCTCACGGCGCCTTCGAAGACCCGAGCGTGCCCGTCGACACGCCGCCGCGAGAGAGCCTTGAAATCCGTACGCTCTTGAGCTTCGCTTAGATCGTCGTTCGGGGCGTCAGTCGAACCAGGTCCGCCAAGCGTCCCAATTGAAGATATGTTCCCCGACAATGTCGTAACCGGCCGCGATCGGGTGCACGCCATCGTTTTTCTCATACATACCTGGCCAGGCCGGATCATTTATGAGATGGCGGTAGAGGTCGAAGTAGGGGATGTCCAGACTGGCGGCTACCTCGGCATAGGCACCGCTCAACTCGCCGATGCGGCTGGATGGGAAGTGGTAGACGACGGACGGCGCGGCACGGAAGGGTTGGCGCGAATCATCTACTGGTGGAGGGCCGATCCAAAGCGTTGGTTTCCATGCGGCCGCCGACTCCAGCATGCCGCGGGCCACAGCGATGGACCGTTCCAGCGGTACGCGCCGGCCGAACCCCTCCAGATCGGCACAGTCATTGGCGCCGAATGAGAACACCAGGGCACCGGGCGACGTTTCAGGCAACCGAACCTGGCATTCATGGCGCCAACGCGCGGCGATCTTTTCGGATGTGTCGGCCCGGATGCCGAGGTTATATAGGCTGACGTCATGACCCGCTTCGTGCTCCCGTCGGCACAGACGGCCGGGCCATCCCAGGTAGTTGTCGTCGTTGGTGCCCAACAGCAAGCTGTCGCCAACAAAACACATGCGCAGTTCTTTACTCACCGGTGATCTCCCTCTGTCTCCCTGGCGACCCGTATCAAACGGTCGAGGCATTCCTGGCGGCTGGCCTCATAACCGGTGTTTTCCCACCAGGCTTCGACGCGGCCCAAGATGGTCCCGACCATGGGACCTGGCCGCAATCCCAACGTCAGCACGTCGGTGCCGGAAATCGGGAAGTCTGGGGGTATCCACGCCGCGCATCGCTTCAACAGGCGAATGTAGGCCTCCGTGCGCTGGCGGGGCAGACGGGTCGTACCGGTCAGTTCCTCCGCCCATGCAAGCAGGGCCAGATCGCGGACCCGGCCGCCGCCCAGGCGCCGGATGGCGCGTTGTTCACCCGCATCACCCATGTTCGCATTGATCTTCTCCTCCGGCGCGCCTAGCGCGGTGAGGCGTTTGCGCTGGGCATTGGAGAGTTTTAACTGATCGGCCACGCGGTCGACGCCGGCCCGATCCGTATTCAGAAGCGCTGCCAAATGGCGAATAGCATCTGGTTCCACCTTGTCGACGTTGACGGCTCGCGTTTCCAACCAATTGACGACGCGCAGGTGGTTGATGTCGCTGGCTTCGGGAAGGACTTGGTCCAGGACCTTATCGCCGCGCATATGGACGCAGATCTCGGCCGGATCGGCGACCAGGAGGATCTTCAGCAATTCATCACGGATGCGTTCCCTCGATATGGTCTGCAGTTGTTTGGCGCCGGCTCGGCAGGCAGCCTTGGCGTTCTGGTCCATGGCGCCGTGGCCGAACAGGCCGTGGAAGCGAAAAAAACGGAGAATGCGCAGGTAATCCTCCTCCACCCGGTCGCGGGCGATGCCGATCAAGCCGACCCCCCCCAGCGCCACAAACGAGAAGCCCTCAAACGGGTAGAACACCCCGCCAAACGGCGATGCAGACATACCGTTGATGGTAAAATCCCGGCGCTTGGCGTCCTCCAGCCAATCGTCGGTGAACTCCACGGTGGCGTGGCGGCCATCCGTTTCCAAGTCGCGTCGCAGCGTTGTAATTTCAAAATGCGCCTTGTCGATGATGGCGGTGACCGTGCCGTGTTTTAGGCCGGTGGGGACTGCATTAATGCCGTCGGCCTCCAGCAGCGCCATTACCGTTTCTGGACGGTCGGGAGTTGCGATATCGATGTCGGTGACAGGCCGGTGTGCGATGGCGTCACGTACGCAGCCGCCGATGAAACGCACCGACGTGCCTTGTGCTTCCAGCGCGGCGATGACCGTCCGCGTGGCCTTCGCCGATATCCAATCCTGGATTGGCAATTGACCAGTTGTCGTGCTGGCCTTGGTAACCAGCGATACCTGGGAGCCAGTGGTCGTCACTTGAAGGAAGGCGGGATAATCTTCCCGTCCTGGTAATGGGGGGATTGGTATTCGCCCTCACCGGGCGCCACGCCGGAGACCACGGCGATCCAGGTCAGAGAACCGGCCATCAAGACAAACCCGATGAGCACCGAGATGAACACGTGGGAATGCTCGACAACAGGGGGGGGCTCGCTGTTTTTTTCGGCGTGCCGTCGCTGCCACCACATGTAGGTCAGGTAAATCGCCAGGGGCAAAACCAGCGGCAGAAGGTAGTTGAGAAGAATGCGGCTCATAGTTCGAAACTCTCTCCGGCGTCCTCAAGGCTCCGTCAGGACCTGATAAAGATTGACCAGCATCCCTGCGGTTGCGCCCCAAATATAATACCCATTGTAGGGCATGGCATAGAAGTACCGTGTTTCACCCCGATAGTCGCGGCTGTGGCGCTCGTGGTTGCCGGGATCCATGAGGAATGTCATAGGCACCTCGAAGACCTCAGCCACTTCGAAGTCGTCGGGTTTGATGTCGAACGGGGGCGAGACTAGGCCAACCACCGGGGTCACGGAAAACCCGGTGCGCACCCTGTACTGGTCCAATCGGCCGAGGACATCGATGTGACGCCGGTGTAGGCCGACTTCTTCCTCCGTTTCCCTGAGCGCTGTCGCCTCGGGGCTCTCATCGCCGGGGTCCACGTGGCCGCCGGGAAAGCTGACCTGACCGGGATGATGGGCCAGGTGGTTGGTCCGTTGGGTAAGCAGCGCCGTAAGGCCGTCTTTGCGTTCCACAAGGGGTACCAGAACGGCAGCCGGCACCAGCTTGTCATGGTCGTCTAAACCCGGGTTGAGATTGTGGTCACCACGGTCCGTACCCTCCCCAGATTCGCGGCCGCGCAAGCGTTCAATTATCAGGTCTCTGTCCACGCCGTCCCCCTGCGGTCATGTCGGCCCTTGTGGCGGAGCTATTCCTCTCCGAGCGCGTCGCCGATCACATGAAAGACTCCAGCGCTCCATACCCCCAAGACATGCGCTCCATCAACCGTTTCTGCAACTGCCAAGTCGACGAGGTCGTAGAAGACAGCCCGGTGGAGGCGTGCCTCAAGGCCGTGGTCCAGGTGGAGATAGGGCGATGGCTCGGCTGTTTCCGGATCCACGTCGACCCGCAGTGCATGATCCGGCGACAGGGTATATACGGTTTCCACCAGGGTCTCGAACCGAATGGTCTGTTCAGCGCCTTCACCTTCTATCTTCAGATCGACAATTATATGTGCAACATCGTCGACCCGTACCGGTGCGATTTCCACCGGCGTGATCAACCAATGGTTTCCGGCGTCGTCGCACCGAAGTATCGTCGAAAACATCTTCACCAGTTCTTTACGCAGGATCGGAGAGCCTTGATGATACCAGGCACCATGACGGTCGATGTGCATCCCGATGTCACCGCAGACCCGTTGCCGGGACGTGGGCGAAAACCCCACTGGCACGTGCATTTCTGCAGCGCTATGAACACGTTTTGCGATGCCCCGCGACAAATTGGTGAGGTCAGGTTCATTTTTGTCCATAATCGTCCCAATATACCTTTTCGGACCCAGGAGACGCGCACGTGAATGCCACCGTTGACACAATAGACCAGGATAATGAAACCTCGGAGGTAATCAATTCCAAGGCAATGCTGGAAGGCGTAGACAAGCTTGGCGGTGATATGGCCGCTGTCCGTCAGGCCATCGGCAAACACATCTACGGTCAAGACTACGTCATTGAAGAAACTCTGGTCACCTTGTTGGCCGGTGGGCACCTTTTGCTCATTGGCGTGCCGGGCCTCGGCAAGACCCGGCTGGTCGAAACCCTGGGCGCCGTCGTCGGCATGGACAGCCGCCGGGTGCAATTCACGCCGGATCTTATGCCGGCGGATATCTTAGGCTCGGAAGTTCTAGAGGGATCGGATGCCGGTCGACGGACGTTCCGCTTCATTCGTGGCCCCGTATTCTGTCAGATGCTGATGGCGGATGAAATCAACCGAGCCAGCCCACGGACCCAATCGGCGCTCCTCCAGGCCATGCAGGAACACCGCGTCTCTGTGGCCGGGGAATATCATGACCTGCCGTCGCCCTTCCATGTCCTGGCAACGCAAAACCCGTTGGAGCAGGAGGGCACCTATCCGCTGCCGGAAGCTCAGCTGGATCGCTTCTTCATGCAGGTTGACGTGGACTATCCGGACCTGAGCGCGGAACGCGACATTCTGGTCAATACAACGGGTGCCGACGAGACTGATCCCGAGCGTGTCATGGGCCCGGACGAGCTAATCGCCAGCCAGGCCCTGGTGCGCCGCGTTCCTGTTGGTGAGAAGGTGGCCGAGGCCATTCTTACACTGGTCCGCGCTGGACGGCCGGAAACCTCTGATCTGGATAACGTCCGCGAACACGTGTCCTGGGGTCCAGGCCCGCGGGCGAGCCAGGCGCTCATGTTGGGCGTACGCGCTCGCGCTATTATGGAAGGCCGGCTGGCGCCCAGCGTCGATGACGTGATCGCTCTGGCTCATCCCATCCTCCGCCACCGCATGGCGCTGACCTTTGCGGCGCGCGCTGAAGGCGTGACCTTGGCGTCGATTATCGACGGCCTGTGCGAACGGATTGGCTAAGCCGGCCGAGTGGACAATATTGGCTTAGGGGAAGGAGAAGCCATGTCACCGCGTTGGCGGACGGCGGCACATCAACAGGGCGGCACCCATAATCGGGCTGAGCAACTGGCGACATCAATCCCGCCGCTTTTGGTTGCGGCGGAACGCGTTGCGTCCACCGTATCCCAGGGGGTGCACGGTCGACGGCGGGTTGGGCAGGGCGAGACTTTCTGGCAGTTCAGGCGCTATGAGTTCGGGGACTCTGTGCAACTCATCGACTGGCGACAATCGGCCAAGTCGGATCCCGTGTATGTGCGCGAGACCGAATGGGAAGCGGCCCAAAGCGTTTGGCTGTGGCGGGACGGATCACCGTCCATGGCCTTCCAGTCCGGTCTGGGCATTGAGATGAAGCGTGAACGTGCAGATTTGCTGGTCCTTGCCCTGACATCTCTACTGGTGCGCGGCGGTGAGCGTGTGGCCTTGCTGGGGACGGGCATGAACCCTGCTTCGGGGCGCGCCGTCTTGAACCGCCTGTGGACGATGATCGAAGGCGGACAGACACCTAGCGACAGCTTGCCCAAGCCCGAGTTGCTGCCCCGCTTTGCGCGGGTGGTGATGTTCGGTGACTTCCTGTCGCCGCTGGATCAGGTGGCCGAGGTGATCGACGGGTTCGCGCATCGTGGCCTGCGTGGTCACCTAGTCCAGGTCTTAGATCCAGCGGAAGAACGGCTCCCCTACTTCGGACGGGTTCTCTTCGACGGACCTGAGCAAGAAGGGGAGGTGCTCATTTCCCATGTGGAATCGCTCCGAAACGACTACCAAGCGGAGTTGGCACACCATCGGGATGGTTTGCGTGACCTGTGTCGCCGGTTCGGTTGGAGTGTTATTACCCATCGCACGGACCGGCCGCCGGAGCAGGTGCTAATGGCGCTATATCTCCAACTTTCGGATACGGTGAGGGCCTAAGCATGTGGACGGTAGGCGGGCTCTCGTTCCTGGTGCCTTGGGCCTTGGCCGCTCTGGCGGTGCTGCCCGTGATCTGGTGGCTGTTGCATCTCAATCCGCCCACGCCCCGGCGTATCGTTTTTCCGCCAATCGTCTTGCTGCAGCGTCTGACATCGCAACGCGAGAGCCCGGCCCGAATTCCGCCGTGGTTACTGTTCTTGCGCCTGAGTCTGGCGGCGCTACTCATCTTGGGCGCAGCCGGACCCTTGTGGAACGCGAACACCGAACTGGGGGGCGCCGGACCGATTTATTTGGTTATTGATGACGGCTGGTCGGCCAGCAATGGTTGGTCCACCCGCCAGGCGACCATGCGCGATATCCTCGATCATGCCGACCGGAATGGCCGACCGGTGGTGGTGATAACCACGGCGCCGGTACCGAAGGGCGCCGTGTCGGCACTGCCGC
>CAZNWX010000020.1:11534-15538 GCA_964576415.1 uncultured Magnetovibrio sp.
AGGCGCAGGGGAGGCGCGCCGCATGGTTGAGGGTCTACAGCCGAAACCCTGGCACACGGACCGGGTCCGGGCTTTTGAAGCCTTGTTGGGCAGCGATGCGGTGAAAAACCAACAGGCCGGCGATGTGATCTGGTTGAGCGACGGGCTGGAGGAAGATGGGTTCGCGGATCGGCCGGAGGCTGCGACCGCGAGCCTGGCCAAACGTCTGCAGCAGCTGGGGCCAGTGACCGTGTTTTCCGATCCAGAGGTCCACCTGCCGATCGTATTAACGCCGCCGCAAACAGAAGGCGTCGCCTTGATGGTGGAAGTGCGCCGGGTCCGAGCTAGTGTCAGCCGCGGCGTTCAGGTGCGTGCCCTGGCTGACGATGGCGAGGTTCTGGGGCGTTTGCCTCTGGTCTTTCCGCCAGGCGCTGCAGCGGCTTCGGGAAGCCTGGAATTGCCTTCTGAGCTTCGCAACAAAATGGCACGGCTGGAAATCTTGGGCGCGCGGACGGTGGGGGGGGTGGTTTTGGCGGATGAACGCTGGCGTCGTCGCCCCGTTGGACTGCTGAGCGTCACGGGGGATACGACTCCGCAGCCATTGCTGGACCCGCTCCACTACCTGGGACAGGCGATCGGTCCCTTCGCCGAGGTGCGTAAGGGCAGTGTCGCCGAACTGTTCAAGCGCGGTCTAGCGGTTCTGATCATGGCGGACCCCGGCCGCTTGGGCGGTGATGACTTGACGGCTATTCAAGCCTGGATTGATCAGGGTGGCGTGGTACTCCGCTTCGCCGGCCCCCGGCTGGCTCGAGAGGCCGGCACGGCAGATCCGTTGCTGCCGGTCCAATTGCGCCCTGGCGGACGCGCCATCGGTGGAGCATTATCTTGGCGCAAACCGGAAAGCCTGGCGCCGTTCCCCGCAACAAGCCCGTTCTACGGCCTGTCGGTGCCCGAGGACGTGGAGATTCGCCGTCAGGTGTTGGCTCAGCCGTCCTTGGACCTGGCTGATAAGACCTGGGCGCGGCTAAGCGACGGGACGCCCCTGGTGACCGCTGCTAAACGTGGTCAGGGTTGGGTCGTCCTGGTTCATACGACGGCGAACGCGGAATGGTCCGACCTAGCGTTTTCGGGGCTACACGTGGGGATGTTGCAGCGGCTGGTCCGCCTGTCCCAAGGCGTCGTCGGCGAAGCCGGGATGGCGCCGCTCGCTCCCGTCGCGAACCTAGATGCCTTCGGGCGCTTGGGTGAACCGCCCGGCGGCGCGACAGCCATTCCTGGCACCGCTTTCGCGACGACGGGTGTCTCGCCCCAGCATCCGCCTGGGTTCTACGGGACCACCGCGGCGCGGCGCGCCTTGAACTTGTCTCAGAGCCTGCCGGATTTGATCGCTGCCGGGAGCTTGCCTGGCGGTGTAAAGTCGCGCGGCTACGTAAGATCACGCGCGGCGGACCTGAAGCCCTGGCTGTTCGGTGCGGCGGCTGTGCTGTTTCTCTTGGATTTGTTAGTGAGTATGTGGGTGCGCGGTCTGCTGGGGGCGCTGATCTTGCGGACCGGCGCGATTCTCCTGGTCATGGGATTGGCGACCCGCCCGGTAGCGGCCGAAGATGAGTTCGCAAAGAAGAACAGCGTTAAGACCCGTATGGCCTTCGTGATCACGGGAGATCGCCGGATCGATCGGATTAGTGAGGCAGGTCTGGCCGGTCTCAATCTGATCCTCTGGCGGCGTACGGCGGCGGAACTCGGATCGCCCCAGGGGATCAATCCAGCGGTGGATGATCTTTCCTTCTTCCCGTTGCTCTATTGGCCGGTGGTCCCGGGGTACAGCCTGCCGCAGGGTGCGGCGGCGCGGGTGGTAGAGTATCAACGCAACGGCGGCACGATCCTGTTCGACACCCGCGATCAGGCCTCCGATACGTCCACCGGTACCTTGGCTCGGTTGTCGCGGGAGTTGGAGATACCGCAGCTGGTACCAGTCTCGCGCAACCATGTGCTGACCAAGTCGTTTTACTTGTTGAGGGATTTTCCCGGCCGCTGGACGGGCGGCACGCTTTGGGTCGAGAAGGCCGGCGAGCGCATCAACGATGGAGTCTCTCCCGTTATCGCCGGCAGCCATGATTGGGCCGGAGCCTGGGCCGTCGATGATCAGCAACGTCCGCTATTCCCCGTCGTGCCCGGCGGTGAACGCCAGCGCGAAATCGCGTATCGGTTCGGCGTCAACCTGGTCATGTACACCCTGACTGGAAATTACAAGGCGGACCAAGTCCACATGCCGGCGATTATCCAGAGGCTTGGCCAATGACCGGCGTCGTGGAACTATCCCCCTTCTTGCCCATGGCTGTCATCATTGTGTTTGCTTGGACCGGCTTGGTGCTTAGCGCGATCATCGTACTGCGGTCCGGTCCGGGCGCCTTGTGGCGGATTTTGGCGACCTTGGCAATCACAATCATGCTACTCAATCCCAAGATTATAGATGAGAAACGCGAGCCTCAGTCGGACGTTGTTGCCGTGATTGTCGATCGAACCGCCAGCCAGGAGGTTGGGGATCGGTCGGCGCAGACGGATACGGCCGTCAACCACATCCGCCACCGGCTCGAGAAGTTGGATGATGTGGAGATCCGCAAAGTAGTTATCTCCGACGCCTTGGCCGGCCTCGCAGAAGGCGATAGCGAAGGTAGCCTGGTGCTGAATACGCTTCGTCTGACCCTGGGCAGTATACCGAAAAAGCGGGTTGCCGGGGCGATCGTGGTGTCGGACGGCCAGGTCCACGACCCGGATTTGATCGCCGGCTTGAAGGAAGCGGGTTCGCCCATTCACCTTCTGCTTACCGGCCAACCTGATGAGATCGACCGACGGCTCGTCATCGAAAAGGCGCCCGCCTACGGGCTGGTCGGCAAGGACGCCATGATCACCTACCGTGTGGAGGATAAGGTTGGGCCCACTGGCGGTGGCCTGGACCAATTGGCTCGGGTGGCCTTGCGGGACGGTGATAAGGTTCTGGCGACGGCGCAGATTGCGGTCGGACGGACCGATGCCTTCACCGTTCCCGTAACGCATGCCGGGCCGACGATCTTGACCCTAGATGTGGCGCCGACGCCTGGTGAACTGTCGACGGTCAACAACCGCGCCCTGATCACCATCAACGGGGTGCGTGAACGCTTGCGGGTGCTGTTGGTCTCTGGCCAACCACACGCTGGCGAGCGGGTGTGGCGGAACCTTCTTAAATCCGATCCGGCCGTGGACCTTGTGCATTTCACGATCCTGCGTCCGCCCGAGAAGGATGATTTTACGCCGCTCAACGAGATTGCGTTGATCGCGTTTCCAACCCGGGAACTGTTCGAAGTAAAGATCAAGGAATTCGACATGGTGGTTTTTGATCGCTATGTGGTTCGCGACGTCCTGCCGCCGTCCTATCTGCGTAACATCATCAGCTACGTTCGCGAGGGTGGAGCTCTGTTGTTGGCGGTGGGACCCGAGTTCGCGAATGAACGCAGCCTGTTCAACACTCCCCTCGGCGAAGTCCTGCCGGCTGCGCCCACGGGCAACGTGGTGGAAACTGGGTTTCGCCCCAAGGTTACGGAGGTCGGCGACCGCCATCCAGTCACCGCCGCACTGCCGAAGGCGCGGGCGTCCCGGGCGAACCGGGGAACGGGCGAATGGGGCCGTTGGTTCCGCCAGATCGAAACGGCATCCCGCACCGGCCACACGCTCATGCAGGGCCCCGGTAGCCGACCGCTTTTGGTTCTGGACCGTACGGGCGAGGGGCGCGTGGCGACCTTGCTCAGCGATCACATCTGGCTCTGGGCGCGGGGTTTCGAGGGCGGCGGCCCGCATGCTGAACTGATGCGCCGCCTGGCGCATTGGTTGATGAAGGAACCGGATCTAGAGGAAGAACGGCTCCGTGCCGAGGTTCGCGAGGGGAAGTTGCATATTGTTCGCCGAAGTCTGCGTCACGCGCCTGCCACGATCACCGTCACGACACCGACGGCGGTGGAGGAAACGTATCCTGTGACCACGTCCAAGACGGC
>CAZNWX010000021.1:0-15146 GCA_964576415.1 uncultured Magnetovibrio sp.
GCGCGTCCAGCCACGCGGCGTGATAGACCAATTGGCGGCCAGCTTCCACTTGGGCCATGCGCTCGGAAAGCCGCTGTCGGATGGCCTGTTTATCCCAAAGGACGCCGCCAAAGGCCTTGCGGACCTTCACGTAATCCAAGGTTAGCTCGATAGCCTTGCTGGCCTCGCCTATGGCCTGCGCGCCAAGTACCGTGCGTTCGTTCTGGAAATTCTTCATGATCGCATAGAATCCGTGGTTGACCTCACCCAGGACGTTTTCCGCCGGTACCCGGCAGTTGTCGAACACCAACTCAGCCGTGTCGGAGCAGAACCAGCCCATCTTTTTGAGTGCACGGCCTACCCTGAAGCCGGGCATATCCTTTTCCACGATGAACATAGTGATCCCACGCGAACCCTTGGCGTCGGGATCCGTTTTAGCGGCAACAAAAAACAGATCGCCATGCACGCCGTTGGTGATGAACATCTTTGATCCGTTCAGCACCCAATCGTCGCCGTCCCGGACGGCGCGGGTCTTCATGCCGGCCACGTCGGAGCCCGCATCCGGTTCTGTTACCGCCACGGCGGTGATGGTTTCGCCCGCGATGATGCCGGGCATGTACTTAGCCATTTGGACGTCGTTGCCCGTATTGGCCAAGTGCGGCGACGCCATGTCTGTGTGAACGAGGACAGTCACCGCGAAGCCCCCGAAGGTGGACCGGCCCAGTTCCTCTGCCAGGACGACGGTCGCGAGCGTATTCAGACCAGAACCGCCGTGGACTTCCGGATAGCGGATGCCGAAAAAGCCCAAGTCTCCCATCTCGCGCAACACGGCACGCGGCGTTAGGCAGTCTTCTTCCCATTGTTCGCCATGTGGGATGACCTTCTCGGCGATGAAGCGGCAGATCTGGTCGCGGAGCATTCCGTGCTCTTGGGAGAAATAGATGCTGTTGTCCATGGCTCAAGGATCCCTGGTTCCAAAGGTGACTAAAATGGCGCCGCCGTCCACCGTGTCGCCGGCTCGATGTCGGACCTCAAGAACGGTGGCATCACGGGGAGATTTCAAATCCTGAAGAAGTTTCATGGCTTCCAGGACGAGGACGGTGTCGCCGGCCGTCACCGTGTCGCCGGGTCTCACCCGCACGTCGGTGACTAGGCCAGGCATGGGAGCGGTCACGGCGACATCATCGCTAGCGGTCTCGACGGGCGCGCCGAGTAGGGCGTCCTCGGGCGCGAGCACCTCGATGCGGTGCATGTTGCCGCCCCGCCAGAGGGTGACCGAGCCATTGCGCACCCAAATGGTGCGCGTCTCGGTTTGACCGGCGTGGGTGTGCTCAAGGACGCCATCCGACCAATCTGCTGCGAAGACCTGAGTATACGTATCATTCAGGCGGACGGTGATTTGCGCGCCGTCATCGGCAACGGTCGCGGCCGTGAGAGCACCGCTGTCGT
The DNA here is from genome assembly GCA_964576415.1 of uncultured Magnetovibrio sp. GTDB lineage: Bacteria > Pseudomonadota > Alphaproteobacteria > Rhodospirillales > Casp-alpha2 > UBA3470. The sequence goes on from CAZNWX010000021.1 coordinate 1,429, forward strand.
CCCGCAGGTACCGCGTCGTGGTCCCCGGGCGGCCGAGCTGCGTGGTGATCCGCCATGCGCCCAGGCTTTGCCATGGCGATGCGTCGGCGGGATCCCCGTCTCGGGCTGCCAGCAACGCCGCGACGACGGCTGACGCGCGGTCATCGTCCGTAAGCGGTGGGCACCGCCAACCCTCTGGCCAGGTATCCTTCAACAGTCCCGTATGATGGGTGCCTGACAAGAACGCGGGAAGGTCCAGTAGGCTGCATAGAAATCCTAGGTTGGAGTCGACGCCGCCGAGCCGTGTTTCGTCCAATGCGCGCCAGAGCCGCCGGCGTGCCGTGGCGCGGTCGCGGCCGAAGGCGATCACCTTGGCCAGCATGGAATCGTAGTAATGTCCGACCGTGACCCCCGTGGCAATGCCGCTGTCGACGCGGAGGCTGTCACCCGCGGGGAAAGCAAGGTCGGTGATTTCACCAGTCTTGGGACGGAAGTTTGCCGCCGGATCCTCGGCGGCCAGACGGGCCTCCATAGCCCAGCCGTCGCAGCGGATATCCGACTGCGCCAGCGTCAGGGCTGCGCCGCCGGCAATACGAAGTTGCCAGCCCACGATGTCGATACCGGTCACCATTTCCGTTACCGGATGCTCTACCTGCAGGCGCGTATTCATCTCCAGGAAGTAGAACTCCTCTGTGGCGGCGTCATAGATGAACTCCACCGTGCCCGCGCTGTCGTAGCCGATGGCGTGGGCCAATTTCACCGCAGCGTCCAGCATGGCGGTGCGCACGATGTCCGGCAGGTTGGGGGCGGGCGCCTCCTCGATGACCTTTTGGTGGTGCCGCTGGATCGAGCAGTCGCGCTCAAACAGGTGCACTGTGTTGTTCCGCCCGTCACCAAGGATTTGAACCTCCACATGCCGGGCCTGGGGCACATAGTGTTCCAGAAGCACGGCATCGTCCCCGAAGGCGGCACCAGCCTCCTGGCGGGCTAAAATCAATTGGTCGGCGAAGTCCTCTAGGTCGTCTATCTGGCGCATGCCGCGTCCGCCGCCGCCGGCGCTGGCCTTGATCAGAAGCGGGGCGCCGATGCGTCCGGCTGCGGCGGTCAATTCCGCATCGGTGGTGCCGTCTACGTGATAGCCGGGGATCACGGGTATGCCCGCCGCTTCAGCGGCGGCCTTGGCCGCGATCTTCGAACCCATCTGGCGGATGATCGTGGGCTTTGGGCCGACGAAAGTGAGGCCGGCGTCGATGCAGGCCTGGGCGAAATCCGCGTTCTCCGCCAGGAAGCCGTAGCCTGGATGGATGGCGTCTGCGCCGGTGGTTTGGGCGGCCTTGATCAAGGCTTCGCCGTTGAGGTAGCTGGCGGCCGCCTCGGCGGGGCCGATGTGTATCGCCTTGTCCGCGACACGGACATGTGGCGCGTCTCGGTCCACATCGGAATAGACGGCGACGGCATCCAAGCCCTCGTCATGGCAGGCCCGGATTAGGCGGACCGCGACTTCGCCCCGGTTGGCGATAAGGATGCTAGTGACGGCCATGAAGTTCCCGCTACATCCGGTAGACGGGTGTTTGCGGGCCAACCGGCGGAACGGTCGATAGCAGGGACAGGCAAAGCCCCAAGATGTCACGGGTCTGAGCGGGTTCGATCAAGCCGTCGTCCCAGAGCCGCGACGTTGCGAAGTAGGGGTCGCTTTGTTTCTCATATTGGTCGCGGACGGCCTTCTCGATGGTCACCAGTTCGTCGTTCGTTGCCGGCGCCCTTTTCACGTTGGACCCCCGCAGCTCCAACATGACGTTGGCGGCGATATCGGCAGACATAGTGGCCACTTCCGCCGTCGGCCAAGCGAATAGGAAGTTGGGTCGGAAGCCTCGTCCGCACATGCCATAATTGCCGGCCCCATAGGAGCCGCCGATGATCACCGAAAGCTTAGGCACGCGCGTCGTCGACATGGCATAGACCATCTTGGCGCTGTTCTTGGCGATGCCAGCGCGTTCGGCGTCCGTCCCGACCATGAAGCCCGTTATGTTGTGCAGGAATAGGAGAGGGATATTCCGCTGGTTACACAACTCGATGAAGTGGGCGGCCTTCAGGGACGATTCGGAAAATAGTGCCCCATTGTTGCCCAGGATGCCAACCGCCCGCCCGTGTACACGAGCCCAGCCGGTGACGATGGTCTCGCCCCATTCTGGTTTGAATTCTTGGAACCGGCTGGCGTCGACAAGACGCGCGATGACCTCCCGCACGTCATAGGGCAGGCGCCGGTCGTGACTGATTATGCCGGTCAGTTCTGCCGGATCGAACTTGGGCGCTTCCACGCGGTTTTGGCCGGCGGTCAGGTCGCGATCCATGTTCAGCTCCGCGACGATGTCCCTGAGCATCGCCAAGGCTTCCGCCTCCGTTTTCGCTAAATGATCGGAGACACCGGAGACCCGGGTGTGCATGGTCGCCCCGCCGAGGGTCTCGCCGTCCACCTCTTCGTTGATGGCGACCTTGACGATGGAAGGGCCGCCGAGATGGATGCGCGCGTTGCCCTCGACCATTACCACCTGATCGGACAGCGCCGGGATGTAGGCCCCTCCCGCCGTGGAGCCGCCGAATACGGCGGACAACTGCGGCAAGCCGGACGCCGACATGTTGCACTGGCGGTGGAAGGTGTTGCCGAAATGGTCGCGGTCCGGGAACACCTTGTCCTGTTGTGGCAGGTTGGCTCCGCCGCAGTCGACAAGATAAAGGCACGGTAGCCGGTTCTCGCCGGCGATTTCCTGGGCGCGGACGTGCTTTTTCACGGTCTCTTCATAGAAAGACCCGCCCTTCACCGTGGCGTCGTTGGCAATGATCATACAAGGCGTGCCCGCTACTATCCCGATGCCGGTGACGATGCCCGCGGCGGGCAATTCGTTGTTGTATTTCCCCCAGGCCGCCAAGGGCGAGAGTTCCAGGAACGGCGTGCCAGCGTCGACTAACAGGTCGATGCGGCCGCGGACCAGGATTTTGCCGCGTCGGTGATGGCGCTCGATCAGTTCTGGCCGGCCGCTGCCTGTGGCGATGGCCATACGTTCCCGAAGTGTCGCCAACAGAGCCTCATAGTGTTGCCGGTTGGCGCGAAAGATGTCCGAACCTTGATCGATGACTGTCGACAGGAGGCTCATGACCGCCCCCCGCCGTGCGTCAGCACGCCACCCAATAGGATATCAGCGTAACATTCCGCAAGATCCTCCACGCGGCCCCGCTTTGGATCGAACCATTCCAATGTCGCGTTCAGCGAACCAATGAGTAGCAAGCGGAACGCCGCCAGGTTGATCCCGCCCTGGACCCCGCCCCGCGCCTGGGCCCGGCTTAGGATATCGTCCCAGAGCCCTTCATAGCGTCGTCGAAGGGCCAGGTTACCCTGGCGCGCCGAGGCCGGGACCTGACCGTAGATCCGCACATTCGCCGACGTGTATGCGCCGAAAGCGAACAGGGCCTTCAGGTGGTTGCGGATGCCCGTTTTGATCAGCGTTGCCGCGTCCGCGTCCACCGGCAATGTGGCGATGGTCGTCGATACCTGATCGTGCACCCGTTCAATGCCCAGGTTCAGGACTTCGGTGACGATCTCTTCCTTAGAGCCTAAATGATAGTAGACGCTCCCCGACTGCATCCCTGCCGCCGCCGCGATAGCGCGAAGGCTCACCGCCGCGTAGCCTTGGTCGCGAAATAGCGCTGCCGCCGCGTCCAGAATTCGGGCCCGCGAAACGTTGCCCTTGGGTTTCTTCGTAACAGCAATGGCCATATCGACCTCAACAAATAAACTAACAATCGTTAGATAGAATATTTTATGAGAAGTCAAGTTTGTCGACCATCGTGTTTTACTGCCTATGCAAGCCGTTTGACCCGGGCGCGGAATGGCCATCTCATGGCAACGGACGTGAATCGGGAGGAGGTTCGGGATGAGCGAGAAACGCGTGGATACGGTCCGGCTGCAGAACATCGCCCAGGGTTTCGGTCGGTCGGCGGCGCTGATGTCGGCGGTTGAGCTTGGCATATTCACTGCCATCGACGACGGCGCGAACACCACCGGAACTGTGGCTGCCGTTGTCGATATCCATCCGGTCAACGCCGAACGGCTATTGATTATGCTGACTGCGATGGAACTTGTGCATCGCTTAGACGACGGTACCTACGCCAACGCCGATGACGTCGACCGGTTTTTGGTCGAGGGCAAAAAGAGCTATGCGGGGCCCTGGATACTCTTCAACAAGCCGCAATGGGATGATTGGGGGCGACTGACGGATCACCTGCGTGCTATGGATTTGAAGATTTTGGGCCCCATCGGGGATTTCACCGTTGATGACGCCCGAGCCTATCACGAAGCGACTTATTCCATTGGCATGGGTGCGGGCCGGCGGTTTGTGAAGCAGGTGGATTTGACGGGACGTCAGACGATCCTCGACCTCGGCGGCGGGTCTGGAGCCTATTGCATCAACGCGGCCCAGGCTTATCCGGAAATCAAGGCCATTGTCTTTGACTTGCCCCCAGTTGCCGAGGTGGCCAATGAATTCATCGCCGAGAACGGGGTCGCCGAGCGGGTGTCCGCCGTGGGTGGGGATTTTATCGTGGACGATTTTCCCTCCGGCGCGGACGTGGTGATCATGGCTTCGAATTTACCCATGTATGGGCCTGAGATGATCGGACGCGTTGTCCAGAAAGCCTTTGACGCGCTTGAGCCCGGTGGTGAGATGCACCTGATCGGCGAAACCCTGGACAACGATCGACGCGGGCCCATCGGTCCTGCTTATTGGGGGCTTGGTCAGGCCATTTCCGAGACCCAAGGCATCGCCCATTCGGAAGCTGATTGCATCGGCTACTTCGCGACTGCCGGGTTTGTCGACGTCGCTGCCGTGCCGTTTATTCCGGGGACCTTGACGCGTATCACCGGCATCAAGCCAGCCTGAGGCCTTCTGGCAGGTCTAACCTTTCAACGAAATTACGAACGACCCTGTCTGGGCCCCGGTGCAGTGATGCATTGGGCCTTTTTCTAATGCCTGGTTTCGGTGGTCAGCACCACCTTGCCCGTCGACTTCCGGCTCTTCAGGACGTGCATGGCGTCGGCCGCCTGGGACAAATCGAAGGTGTGGGAGACGTGTGGTTTAAGCTCGCCGGCGGCGTACCAGTTTAGCAGCTCTTCGAAAGAGCGTTGGATCAGTTCTGGGTCGAGCTTGCGGTGCGCCCCCCAAAAATAACCAATCAGGGAGATGTTCTTGACCAGAAGAATGTTCGCCGGCACTTGCGGGATGGTACCGCTGGCGAAGCCGACAATGAGGATGCGGCCACGCTGCACGATGGCGCGCAGTGAGGCGTCGAAGGCGGAGCCGCCGACTGGATCATAAACACAATCCGCTCCGCGACCGTCCGTGAGCTGTTTTACGCGGGCGCGGATGTCTTCCTCATGGTAATCGATCAGGTGATCGGCACCGTATTCCTTAGCGACGGCCAGCTTGTCCTGACCGCCGGCCGTAGCGATAACGGTGGCGCCCATCTTCTTGCCCAGTTCTACGGCGGTCAGGCCGACGCCGCCGGCAGCGCCGTGCACCAACAGGACTTCGCCCGGTTGCAGGTCGAGCTTGTCCTTAAGGCCGATGTGCGAGGTTCCATAGACGACGGGGAAAGCTGCGGCGGAGACGTAGTCCATGCTGTCGGGGACTTTGTAGACTGCTTCACCAGGCGCCACGACCTGTTCGGCGTAGCCGCCCCAGGATGTCATCGCCATGACACGGTCGCCCGGTTTCACGTGGGTGACGCCAGGCGCCACCTCCAAAACGTCGCCGCCCACCTCCAGGCCCGGACTGAAGGGGAAGGGTGGGCGGGTCTGGTACTCACCGGTGATCATCAGTGTGTCGGCGAAGTTGACCCCGCAGGCCTTTACCGCGATGCGCACGCCGCCCTCGGTCATGTCCGGTTCGGCAATCTCGTCCATGGTCAGATCTTCCGGGGTGCCCCATTCACGGCAGACGACGGCGCGCATGATGTTCTCCACATATTGGTGTGTGTTCTTGATCCTCCCGGCGTTTTGCCCGAGGCTGCCAGGAGGAGCAAGGCCTCTTGGTTTCATCACGGCGGGAATTCTCATGCGCGGATATTTCGGCATTGGCGTTGACCGCATCTCAAAGACCATGAACGTGGGCAACCTCTTCCGATCGGCGCATGCTTTCGGGGCGGATTTCGTGTTCACGGTGCAGGCGGCTTATGCGCGCGCAGAGGGGGGCAAGTCGGATACCTCCGATACGGTGACGCAGTTGCCGTTCTACAGTTTCCCCGATGCCGCTTCGATGGTGCTGCCGGAGGGTTGCAAATTGGTCGGCATTGAGTTGTTGGATGCTGCCGTCGATTTGCCGAGTTTCCATCACCCGCCACAGGCGGCTTATATCCTCGGGCCTGAGCGCGGCCAATTGTCGTCGGAAATCATCGAGCGCTGCGATTGGACCATCAAGATCCCGACCAAGTTCTGCGTCAACGTCGGCATCGCCGGCGCCATCGTCATGTACGACCGGGTCAACAGCCTGGGCAAGTTCTCAAGGCGCGCCGAACGGCCCGGCCCGCCGACCGAGAAACTCTCCAAACACCAGTTTGGTGGCCGCTTCACGCGGACCAAGATGGAAGAATTTCGCGATACGCCGCCCACCGAATACAACGACTGAGCGGCGCCGCGGTTTGAACGTCTAGGCAGAGACCGGCGTCCGCATGGTGACGAATTCCTCCGCCGCCGTCGGATGGATGCCAATGGTTGCGTCGAACTGGGCCTTCGTCGCGCCGCACTTTAGCGCTACGGCGAAGCCTTGGATGATCTCGGGCGAATTGGCCCCGACCATATGGCAGCCTAGGACGACATCCGTCTTTTTATCAACGATGAGTTTCATCATCGCCCGCTCATCACTTCCCGAGAGGGTGTGCTTCATGGGCTTGAAGGAAGAACGGTAGATGTCCACGTCATGGTTTGCGCGGGCCTCTTCCTCGCTCAGGCCGACGCTGCCCACGGGGGGCTGGCTGAACACGGCGGAAGCCACATTGGTGTAGTCGACTGCCGTCGGGTTCTCGCCGAAAATGGTTTCGACCACGGCCATACCCTCCTCCAGGGCGACGGGGGTGAGATTGATGCGGTCAGTCAGGTCGCCGATTGCGTAGATGTTGTCGACTGCCGTTTTTGAGACGCCGTCGACGACCACCGCGCCTTTGGAGTTGATTTGGATCCCAACTTCCTTAAGGCCGATCCCGGCGGAGTTGGGGCGCCTGCCAGTGGCGTACATAACAAGACCCGTGTCCAAGGTCTCACCGTTGTCCAGTTGTAGCCGATAGCCGTCGCTGGTCTTGGTGATAGCAATGATCTGTGTTTTGGCGTGTAGGTTGATACCTTTCTTTTCTAATTCGCCGCGCAGCATGACACGGATATCGTTGTCGAAACCGCGCAGGATGTTGTCGGCCCGGAACATGAGATGGGTCTCGACGCCCACCGCACTGAAGATGCCCGCGAATTCCACGGCGATGTAGCCGCCACCGACAATGACGATGTGCTTCGGTAGTTCCTCGAGATCAAGGGCGTGGTCGGAGTTGATGACGTGTTCGATTCCTGGGATATCCGGTGTCGAGGGATGGCCGCCAGTGGCTACCAGAATGTAATCACTTGTATATGTCTTACCGTCCACCTCTACTGTGTGGGCATCGGCGATACGGCCCGTTCCGTTGATCTCGTCGACGCTCGAGCCCTTCAAAATGCCATGGTAAACGTCCTCGAGGCGCTGCAACTCGGTATTTTTGTGATCAATGAGTTCTTTCCAATCGAACCTGGGGCGGTGTGCGTCCCAACCGTACCCGCGCGAGTTCTCGAAATCCTCTGCGAAATGCGCGCCGTAGACCAAAAGCTTCTTAGGCACACAGCCACGCATGACACAGGTGCCGCCAACCCGACGGTTTTCGATAACAGCAACACGCTTACCGTGGTTGGTGGCCGCGAAACGTGACGCACGAACGCCACCTGAGCCAGCACCAATGACTACCAGGTCATAATCTTTATCGGGCATGAATATCGTCCTTCTTAAGGTGCCGCATCCAAGGATTGGATCGCATCGCTAAAAGAATATAATGTCTGAAAACGACATCTCAACAGGTCATCATGAGCCGTTCTCTCCGCCGCAAGCAAAAGAAAATCTCGGACACACGCCGCCGCAAATCCCGTTCGAGTGCGACGGACAAATTACGTTGGGCGTACGAGCAGGTGCGAGGCGGGCACTACCGAGAAGCCTATGACGGTGCAGTGGAAGTTCTTTGTTCAGTCTGCAAGCAAGAGGTGATCAAGGATGCATTGCGTATCGCGGGACATGCCGCAATTCATCTGGAGCCAATGGATGCGGCGATCGCTGCCCATGAAGACCTCGTTAAAATCGCATCCAATCAGCCGCAGATTTTCAATGATCTTGGCGGGCTTTTATGTCAGGCCGGTCGATATGATGACGCCGAGGCGGCCCTTCGAGGCGGCCCTGGCGCTTATGCCTGGCGATTACCACACATTGGCGAATTTGGGTCAGGTTCATTTAGGGCGCCAGGAATACGAAGTGGCTGAGGAGGTCTTTCGGAAGGCCATTGAGGTTTCTGACCCGAGAGCCGTGATTTTATGGGTGTTGCAAAAATACAACGATCGCCGTGAAAATGCATAAAAGACGCTGGAAAAACTTTTCCGCCTATCAAGTTTCGGATACATCTTTTTACCGGAGCTTCTATGGGGACGCGATTTTCGCTCATCCGCAAAGCTTGCTCCATGAGAGCTACAAGATCTTGTGACTCGTAAAACGAAATCTACTAAGGAGAGACCAAAGTGAATATTAAAACAACCCTCAAAGCTTCGGTTGCTGTAGGCGCCCTTCTAGCGCTAGCGACGCCGATGCAATCTGCTGAAGCTGGTTCTTTCAAAGGAGCCAACGCAGGCAAAATGGATGTCACGTGGGGTGGTCGTATCCACCGTGCCCTGCGTCACGTTGATGATGGTGAGCACGACGGTATTTTCAATACCGATGGTACGTCCGCGAACTCTGAAGTCTGGGTGACGGGCAAAGGCAAGCTGACCGAAGGCGTCACAATGGGTGGCCTGCTGCGTTGGGACATTGGCAAAAACGAAGGATCCATCTCTTTCGGTAGCACGACGGGTGACGAAACCGCTACCGGCGATGATTTCGCTTCGAAGTATGAAACGATCAACTTCCAGCATAAACTGGGCAAGCTGACGCTCGGTGACTGGGATGAGGCTGGGGCTGGTTCTACCAACCTGACCTACGCGGGTGGCATGAGTGGCGGCGGTGGCGGTAGCCACGGCGCTGGTTTCCTCTTTACAACGGGTGCTGCCGGTGCGTTTAGCACCACGTCCGTAGGCGCCGTCTTCAACGACGCCGATCCGGGAACGGTAAACGTTGTCCGGATTGACACCATGGCCATTTCTGGTGCCTCTTTGTCCGCGTCGTACTCTCAGCAAGGATCTGCCAGCGTCAAGCTTAATTACGCCAACTCCATTGGTGATCTCTCTGTCAAAGCGGCTGTAGCGCACACTAACGCAGAAGCCGCGGGCGGAAATAGTTCTACAACTGGTGGCTCTCTTGCTGTGAAGCACTCCAGCGGTATTTCCGCCGCATTCGGTGCGGGTCAGATAGACAATTCCGCCGCCACTGATAATGACCCTGAATATTTCCGTGCGAACGTTGGCTATGCAACCAAGTTGAATAGCCTCGGCACGACCACGTTCATGGCTCATTATCATGAGACCGAGGATAATGTGACTATTGGCGACCAAGCCGAAGATATCACGGTTGGCATCATGCAGTCCTTGGACAGCCTTGGTGGAAGAATGGGTATTGAATACTCAAATATTTCCATGAGCGACGCCGTGGGAGTGGACTACAACGATATCGATGTGATCTACTTCGAAACGTCCGTCAACTTCTAAGTTGGTTGCGCCGTTCGTGTGACGGCTTTGCCGTTCACATAATGTTGAGGCCGGGGCCCGAAAGGCCCCGGCCTTTGCTTTTGTAAATGAAGTCAATCATGTATCGTAATCATATCTGATAAATTCTTTCGTCCTATCCATGAATAGATCAAGCAGACAGACATTTGGAAGGCGCCGGCGCCCATCACGTGATGACACGGCGACCCGAGCTCGCAGCGCCGTGGCGGAGGGAAACTGGCCTCTGGCCATCCGAATGTTACGGAAGGTGATCAGTTCCAATCCAACGGATGCCGAGGCATTGGCGAATTTGGGCGCGGCCTATTTACAGACTGGTGATACGGAGAAGGCCGAGGAGGTTCTCGATAACGCCCTGAAGCTAGCACCCGACAGGGCCGAGGTGTTGGGGAATGTCGCCAATCTGAAAAAGCAGATGGGGGATATGCCGGGGGCGGAAGCCCATTACAGGCGATTGCTTGAGCAAATGCCCGGTTCCACGCGCGCGTGGCATGAACTTTCCCTTGTCAAGCGGTTTAGAAATACAGATCCGGACATTCAGACAATTCAGAACCTATTGAAGTCCCGGCATTTGGATGCCGACGGAAAGATGTACGCTGACTTTGCCCTGGCCAAGGCATATGAAGATATTTCCGAATATGATATGGCATTTGCCCATCTGGCTGAAGCCAATCGCTTAAAACGGGCATCCATTTCATTCAATATATCGGCGTTTGAGACGGGCCTTGATGCCATCACGGACGCGTTTAATGAAGAATTTATCAGCCGGAACATGGGCGGCGGGCATCCGGATCCGCGGCCGGTATTCATTCTTGGCATGCCACGCTCTGGGACTTCCTTGGTGGAGCAGATACTGGCAAGCCATAGCAAAATACATGGTGCGGGTGAGCGTGAAGAATTACGCGAAGTAATTATCGGGGCCATGCCTGGATTTCCAGCTGGCGTAGACCAATTGGTGCCAAAGACCCTAAGTAACCTTGGAAGAAAATATGCAAACAGTCTTCGGAATTGGGACCGCCGGGCCGCTCGGATCACCGATAAAATGCCGAGAAATTTCTTTTTCCTGGGATTAATTGTCCTGATCTTACCACATGCGAAAATTGTTCATTGTCAGCGATCGCCAATGGATACGTGTTTTTCTTGCTTCTCTCAGTATTTTCCGACGGCACAGGAATTTTCCTATGATCTCGAGGAACTGGGTAGATACTACCAAATCTATCAGTGCCTCATGGATCATTGGCACCGGGTTCTGCCTGGGAGAATTCTTGACGTCAGATATGAGGACGTGGTGTCGGAGCCCGAACAGATGGCTCGAACGTTGATCGGGCATTGTGAGCTCGAATGGGAAGATGGCTGTTTGGATTTCCACAAAACAAAACGCCGCGTCGCAACCGCTAGTGCCGTCCAGGTTCGCGAGCCTGTCCATCAGCGGTCCGTTGAACGTTGGCGTCATTTCGAAAAACATCTCAAACCCCTGCGGGTGGCCCTGGGGTCCGTCGCTGACGCGTGATCATGGCAGGCTCAAGACACGATCCCACAAGACTGTTCAATTCCGCACTGGCGGCATTGCGTGCGGGTAATGGCCCACAGGCTGCAAAACTGGCTCGCCGTTTATCTAAAGCCGCAGCGAATGACCCAGCAACATGGGAATTGCGGGCCATGATCGCGTCTGCATCGGGTGGATATCAAGACGCGGTGAAATTTTGGAAACGGGCGACGAAGTTGGCACCCCAGAGCACCTCCGCTCTGAACAACCTGGGGGGAAGCTATCGACAGTTGGGCGAACATGACGCCGCGGTTGAATGTTATGAGAAAAGCCTTTCGATCGAGCCCGGTCAGCCGGATACATTCTTCAATCTGGGAGCGGCGCACATCGCGCGGGATGATGCCCAGGCCGGAAGAGAGGCTTATGAAAAGGGACTTGAACTTCGGCCTAACGATCGGGATATGCGGCTGAATTTGTCATCAGCCCTGATGAAGCTCGGAGAATTAGAAGGCGCGCTGTCAGAATATAGACAGTTGACAGAACTTGGTTTTGATGACCCTGAGATCCGTCATGGAGTGTTTCTATGCTTGGCCCGGATGGGGCGCTTAGATGAAGCGGAAGCCGAATTTCAAATCCTTCAGAACATGGGTGCCGATGATCCGCAGCATGACGTTGATGGCTCCATATTATTTCTTATGAAATCCCAATGGGAGAAGGGATGGCGAGCCTATGCCCGGCGATGGGATGCCAATCCAGGATCAAGGCGGCCCTTTGCTCAGCCGTGGTGGACAGGACAGAATTTAACGGGTGGAAAACTTCTGGTATGGGGTGATCAGGGCCTGGGTGATGAGGTCATGTACGCCAGCATGCTCAATGATCTTAGGCCCAAAGTTTCTCAGGTCATTCTGGAGGTGGACCCCAGGAACGTTGATCTGTTTCAACGGTCTTTCCCAGATATTCAATGCCTGAGCAGGACTAGCCTCTCAAATGATGAAATGGCGGCTTGCGACATGCAGATCCCACTTAGTGACCTTGCTGTGTATCTGCGTAAGACCGATTCGGATTTTGGTCTCGCTGATCCATACCTCGTGCCAGACCCGCATCGGGTGGCAACGCTTCGCGAAGATTATCTCGACCAAGTGAGTGACGGCACTGATGTTAAGCTGGTCGGCATCACGTGGCGGAGCCTGAATGCACGAATTGGTCGCGATAAATCCATTCCGCTTCAGGATTTGAGGTCTGTGCTGTCCATGCCGAATGCTGCCTTTATCGACCTTCAGTATGGGAATGTCTCCGACGAGCGACTGGCGGTCGAGAGCAAATGTGGTGTTACGATTCATAAAGATAAGATAATCGATCCAACCGTAGATATTGACGCCCATGCGGCGCAAATTGCGGCGATGGATTTGGTTATCACCGTTTCCAATACCACGGCGCATCTTGCGGGTGCCATGGGCGTGCCCACATGGGTGATGATCCAAAACATTCCGGACCGCAGGTGGCTGATCGACCGCGAGGACTCGCCTTGGTACGGGTCCATCCGCCTTTTCCGCCAGGAGCTGCAGGGGGATTGGTCTCAGCCCATCGCGGAGGTCACGAAAGCCTTTGCAGCAATCGTTGGCGGTCAGTCGGACTGATCGCAGCGGAGCATCGCCTCGCGCTCCAAAAACCATTCTTCCGCATAATCGGTATTGCGGTACGCATCAAAATAAGGACCCCCGATGGTGTAGTGGAGGTTGGAAAGCTCTTCTACGGGTACGGTTGGATCATAAGCCACCAGATGGTTCCAGCCGCGGGAAATCTCGCCGATAAGGTGGTCGCCGTCGAGCCAATGGAACCGGTGCAAATCGAGGCCGTCGGCCGTATTCACATAGTCCGGCGTCAGTGCTTTGCACTTGGCGCAGTTGAACAGCATCACGCTGGACCAGTTTTTTTTCTCGTAGCGGGTCTGCGGCGCACCCAGAAACTTCGTATCTTCCTCGGGAACGTGATCGTGCTTCACTACCTGCACCGCGTAGTTATCGTCGCGCAAGGCCCACAGCTTGGCCATATCCTGCAGGATCAGCATGTCGCAATCCATAAAAACGGCCCATCCGTCGTAGTCGCAGAGGTAGGGCGTGAGGAACCGGGAGAAGGAGAAGTCCGTCGACTGTAAGGGGTTGCGTTCCCGGGTCATCACGCCTTCCAGCTGGGACAGCATGACCGGGGTGATCGCTACGGGTTGGCTGGCCCGCGCGTGAATGCTTTGCGACAGTACGTGGAAGGCGACGGTCT